>JBBSHK010000518.1:0-2742 GCA_038253185.1 Anaerolineae bacterium
AATGACCTGGTAGCAACTTGGGTTAATTAGAGAAAAATAAAATCTGGTGCCAAGCCACAATATTATTGTGGTCGGCGCTGCTGCCGGTGGGGTCGAAACCGTGTCTCGACTGGTCTCGCTCTTGCCGCGCGATTTGCCCGCGGCGGTGTTTGTGGTGGTGCATTTCCCGTCAGAGAGCATGAGCATCCTGCCGCCATTCTCAATCGTCAACAAACGCTGCCGTTCCTTGACCGCCTCGCGCTTTGAGGAGCGTGGAGAAAATGCGCGACGGCGCGCGGAATTGATCCGGCGGGTCTGGCTGCAGAGCGAACGGATTGTCAGTCCTGAGCAAGCCATCTCACCGGGAGCGCCGCCGGTGCTCCCATCTGAGCAAGCCATCCGAGCGCAGACGCACGCGTAGGATTTAGGTTTTAGTACTTGATTCAATAATTCGTAAGCACCTGCTTGCGAGCTGCAAAAGCAAATTCGTCCGGCGCTCGCGCGAAAGTCGGCACTGTCAGTCAATCCCAAAGATGGACACACACACTGTGGTTGCGAGCACGTGGATGCCAAGCGACAGGAATGCCGACTTTGAGAAACTCTTGGAATATATTCAAAGCGCGCGGGGCTTTAACGTTGGCGCGTACAAGCGCCCGAGTTTGATGCGGCGTATTGACTATCGGAGGCGGGTCGTCGGCATTTCCGCTTATGCCGATTACGTCGATTGTTTGCAAGTCCACCGAGAAGAATTTCCAGAGTTATTCAACACCATCCTGATCAATGTCACAAATTTTTTCCGCGATCCGGAGGCGTGGCAATTTGTGGAAGCGGAAATCGTCCCGCGCATTCTCGCGCGCCATCCAGAGGACGCGCCGATTCGCGTGTGGAGCGCGGGCTGCGCCTCCGGCGAGGAAGCGTACGCGGTCGCGATGATCTTCGCGAATATGTTGGGCACCGAGCTGTTTCGCCAGCGCGTCAAAGTTTACGCCACGGATGCGGACCCGCACGCCTTGAATCAAGCCCGCGCGGGGAGCTATTCGTCGCAACAGGTGGAGGGAGTTCCGGCGCCGTATCTCGAAAAATATTTTAAAGCGCTGAAGGGGCGTTATACATTTCACAGAGATTTGCGTCCTGCGGTGATTTTTGGGCGGCACGATCTAACTCAGGATGCGCCGATCTCACAAGTGGACCTTTTGATTTGTCGCAATACCTTGATGTACTTTAACGCAGAGGCACAATAAAAAATCTTCGAGCGCTTTGACTTTGCGTTGACAGTGGCACGACTCCAATCGCGCCCGCTTTATTGACGTTCAACTCATTCCGCTGTTCGATCGCGCCGTGCGTCCCTTCGGTGTCAAACTACTTTTTGTGGACACGACGCGCTATAAACACCTGCAGGAACAATTGCAGCAAGCGCATCAGGAATTAGAGACCGCTTACGAAGAACTGCAGTCCACGAATGAGGAATTGGAAACGACGAACGAGGAACTCGAATCGACCATCGAGGAACTTCGAACGACCAACGAGGAATTGCAATCGACCAATGAAGAACTCGAGACGATGAATGAGGAATTGCAATCGAGCAACACCGAGATGGAAACCGCCAACGAACAGTTGCACGAACGCAGCGAAGAGCTTGACCAACTGAATTCCATTTTTGGGTCAATTCTCGCCAGTACGCACAATGGCGTCATTGTACTCAACCGCCGGATGCCAGTCGTCGGCTGGAACGGGCGTGCCGAGGACCTGTGGGGGCTGCAACCGGAACAAGTCCACCACAAGAATTTCCTCGCGCTCGACATTGGCATTTCGATTGAGGCAGTCATGCAGAGCATCCTTGCCTGCCTCAATTGTGAATCTCAGTTCGAACAACTTGCCTTGAATGCCATCAATCGGCGCGGTAAACCAATCCAGGTACAGGTGACCTGCACGCCGCTGGTTGGCGCATCCAACCAGGTCCGGGGAGTGATTGTCGCAATGCAGGAGCTCCAACGGGAATTTGCTCAGGAGGCACAAAATGAAGCCTGATGAATTTGCGCAAGAGGTTGGTGCCGCGCGCTGGCGCGTGGTGGGACTAATGCAGCGCGCTGGCGAAGTGCCACGCCTGGCCACCAAAGTCCTGCCCGAAGCGTTTGAGGAGTTGAACACCACGCTCGAAGAGTTGCGCGTCGCCGACGAAGAGTTGCGTGAGCAGACAGAAGAATTGATCGCCACGCGCGAAGAGATTGATGCCGAGCGTGAGCGTTATCGCGAGCTGTTTGACTCTGCCCCCGACGGTTACCTCGTCACGTACGCCGAAGGCACGATTCAGGAAGCGAACCACGCGGCGGCGCGTCTGCTCAATGTTCAGCAAGAGAAGTTGGTAGGCAAGCCGCTGCCGGTCTTCATTCCCACCTCCGAGCGCCGCGCATTCCGCGCGCACCTCCTACAATTGCAGAATGCGGACCGCGTGCAGGAATGGGAGATCACGCTTCAGCCGCGCAAAGGCGAAGCGACTTTGGTCGCGGTGCGCGTCACGGCCGCGCGCGATCGGCGCGGCAGACCGGTCGCGCTGCGCTGGACCTTCCGCGACATTACCGATCGCACACGCGCTGAGGCGCAAATCGACAAATTGAATTCCGAGTTGGAGGGGCGCATCGCGGAACGCACCGCCGAGCTTGAAGCCGCCAATCAGCAGAAAGATGAGTTGCTGCGTCGCGAACAGGCGGCGCGCGCCGATGCCTTTGCCGCGTTGCAGATGCGCGATCAATTTATTTCCGTCGC
>JBBSHK010000519.1:0-2739 GCA_038253185.1 Anaerolineae bacterium
ATCCACAACCCGCCGCCGCGCCGCAAAAATGTGAAATTGCACCCGGCAAAATTTCCCGAGACCTTGGTGCAAGAGTTCATCGAATTTTTTACCAAGGCGGGGATGAATGTCTTGGACCCGATGGTCGGCACCGGCTCGACTCTGATCGCCTGTCTCAACAGCGGGCGCAACGGTTACGGCATCGAGCTGAATCCGAAATACGCCGAGATCGCGCGGCAAGAGATCGAGACCGCGCGGGCGACTGCGCCGGATGCAAACCGCCAGCTAAAGTTGGAAATTATTTTGGGCGACGCGCGCCAGCTCGACCAATTCAGTTTGCCGACGATGGACTATGGCATTACCAGTCCGCCGTACTGGGATATGCTGCGGATGAAAGGCGCGGCGACGCAAAAGAAACGCGCCGAGCTGGGGCTCGACGTGATGTACTCGGACGACGCGGCGGACGTCGGTAACATTGACGATTACGAAATATTTTTGGAAAATCTGGTCGGGATTTATCGCAAGGTGCACGGCGTCTTGCGCGACAAGGCGTACCTGACTATCATTGTCAAGAATATAAAAAAGAAAGGGAAAATTTATCCGCTGGCGTGGGACCTCGGGCGCGAGGTCGGAAAATTTTTTACGCTCAAGGATGAAAAGATCTGGCTGCAAAATGACCAACGGCTCGCGCCCTTCGGTCTCGGCAGCGCGTGGGTGAGCAATACCTTTCATCACTATTGTCTGAATTTTAGAAAGGAGCAAAGGGAGGGATGAACGATGAGGGATGAAGGATGAATGAAAAACCATTCCTTCTCATCCTTCTGCCTTGATCCCTCATCCTTTGCCATCATGCTCTCGCGCCAAGACATTATCGCCCTTCGACTCACCGACGAAATGCTCGCGCAGGCGATCGCGTACGCCGAGCGCAGTCTGCATTACACTTTCAATCGCATGAATCTCGCGAGTGATACCAATCGCGTGCTGAATATCGTCACCGGGCGCGCGATGGAAGCGGCGTTCCGATTCTTTCTCGACGAGCAGCACGCGGCGTACGATCTGCGCGGCGTGACGCACTGGACGAAAAGCGACCGTTACGATCTGCGACTCGGCGGTCGCCGCTGCGACGTCAAGGGATTCCTCGTGCGCGGACATTCGCATACCAGCGCGCTCCAGCGCGATCCGGGTTGGCTGCTCGACTGTTGTGCGCTGGTGCCTGCCGATCAGGTCGCGGCACATACACTCGACGACAACGATGTCTACATTTTCCCATTTATGACCGCGCGGCTCGGCACCAATATTCTCGCGGGGCAGCAGGTTTATTTGCTGCATACGTTCAAGCCACCCCCATCGAAAACCACCGAACGGAAAAGCTTGGGGGCGCTCACTGTCGAATCGCGACTGCGCGGGAAAATTCGCTTGCGGCTCGGCGGTCAAGACGTGCGTGGAGAATTGTTGGTTGAGGAAATTGTATTGTCGCCGCGCCAGCGCGTAAACACTCACAACGAATTTTACACTTTGCTGTTCGCGCAAACCAAAGATACTCCGTTCGGCGAATTGGTGGTGACCAGCGCCGCGCTGCCGCAGGACGAGCGCATCGGGATGGCGGACTGGACGAACCTGTGGCTGTATAATGGCTGGGTGTACTTGACCGGCTTTATGACGAAAGGTGAATTCCGCGCGCGCGCGAAAAAAATTCCGAGATTGTATCGAGAATGCAAACAGTACGCGGTAACGAAAACTGAAAATTATATGCTGCCGATCAGTGAGTTGTATCCGCTCGATCAACTGCTCTCGCGCGACCGCGCCTCGCTCAAGCCCACAAGCTAATTCCAATGGACGACCGCCTGCCTACGCTGAAAAAGATTTCGCTCTTCGCCTCGCTGTCAGATGAGATGCTGGCAGAGTTGACCACGCGCGCGCCGGAGCGACGTTTCGCCCGAGGCGAGCTCATTTTCGAGGATGGCGACATCGGCAATTGTCTTTACGCCATTCAAGCGGGCGAGGTCGAGATCGTAAAGTCCGCGGGCGAGCACGAATTATCGCTGGCGCTGCTCTAGCCGGGCGAAGTATTTGGCGAGATGGCATTAATCGAGAAGGCGCCGCGTATGGCGACCCCGCGCGCGGTGAGCGACGTTATCCTGGTCGAACTCAGCAAGTCGGATGCGCTGCCTCTATTGATGGGCGAGCCGCAACTGCTCTACGAAGCGGCGCGGGTCTTGAGCGCGCGCTTACGCGCGACCGATTTTGTGCGGATCAATGACCTCGAACGCAAGAATGAAGAATTGGCGCAAGCGAACCTACGGCTCAACGAGAGTTACGAGGCGACGCCGCTGATGCTCTCGAACACGCTTGATCTACGCGATTAGGCGACGCACGGTCATTCGCAGCGCGTGACGCTGTACTCGCTCTTGATTGCCGACGCGCTGGGCATCAATTCCTCCGAGCGCGAAGCGATTCGTCTGGGCGCGCTGCTGCACGACATTGGCAAGATTGGTGTCTCGGACACCATATTGCGGAAACGCGGATCTTTGACCGAGGATGAATGGGGCGAGATGCGCAAGCATCCGACGTGGGGCAAGCAGATCATCGGCGAAATTGAGTTTGTGCGGCGTGCGGTCGATATTATTTACGCGCACCACGAAAAGTTGAACGGCAGTGGTTACCCGCGCGGCTTGCGCGGTAGCGAGATTCCACTCGGCGCGCGGATTTTCGCGGTCGCCGATGCGTTTGATGCGCTTACGATGGAGCGACCGTACAAGG
>JBBSHK010000520.1:0-2733 GCA_038253185.1 Anaerolineae bacterium
CAATTACATTAATTTTAATGATCCTAGTACAATTGCTTTATTTAAAAAATATGGTATTACTAATCCCGAACAATTAATGGATGATACGCTTCCTTTACTTGCTTATATGAACGACACACACACGCCTCCAGATACATTCGATAACGGGAAAAAGGTTGATAATAGTCGAGCGCCAACACATCTGGCCCGCATGCTCTTCTCATTTCTCCGGCAAATAAATAATGCACTTGACCTAGGATATGAGCAGGCTGACGCTCTTAATTTAGGGCTTAATTTAGACATCAATGGAGAAATCAAAGCCAGACATGATCCTATTGAACTTGGTCTGGCTCTTTGGGCAATCACTGTGAAAGAAACGAATAGTGATATGCTTCAAATAGTCTACAACAGTGCAGCTGGAAAGTATTATGATCCTTATGCAGCTCTTTCAGAGACACAAATGCTTAAAGATATCTTAAATTCTGGAGATCCACAGGTAATCAGTCGTCGACAACTTTTACAAGCTTTAATCAATTTTTACAATAGCTTTTTTCAACGAGCCGCCAACGCAACTCCTTGAAAATCAACAAAATAATACTTATGATAAGAGTACATGGCACGAATTCTCATATTTATCGCCCTCGTGACTGGAGTCGTACTCTCTGCTGAACTATTCCTCTACTTCGTTCACAACGAAAAGAAATCTTTTGGATCCGCTCCCCTCCTTCTAGTAGTATGCCTCTGGACTCATACTCGAAATCCTAATATATTTATCCCCTTGTCTTTCCTTATACCGACTATGCCTGTCGCGGTATCATTACCGAGTCAGTCAAGGATCGGCTTTTTTCTAGTTCCGTGATCGAGGTTGCTCTACATTCTAACGTCGTATATTATGGAGTCTATCGTGCCGGCGGAGGAATAGAAAATGTTAGCCAGTGAAAAAATCGTCGCGACGACCTGTCCCTTCTGTGGTGTCGGCTGTCGTCTCGATTTGCATGTGCAGGGCGAGCAGATCGCGTTGGCGACGACGCCGTACAACGACATCGTGAGCAAGGGCAACCTCTGCGTCAAAGGTCGCTTCGGCTGGGACTTTGTCTATCATCCCGACCGCGTGCTCAAGCCGTTGATTCGCAAAGATATTGGTGTAGGGGCGACGGCTCGTCCTCGCCCTCGCACTGCCGCGAAGCGCGACGACTGGCGCGAGGCGAGTTGGGATGAAGCGCTCGAACTCGTGACGACGCGTTTCGCCGAAATTATCCAGCGCGACGGTCCTGACGCGACCGCGGTGTTTTGCTGCGCCAAGGCGACGAACGAAGACAATTACGTTTTGCAAAAAATGTTCCGCGCAGTCATCGGCACGAACAATATCGATCACTGCACGCGCTTGTGCCACGCCGGTTCGGTGGTCGCGCTGCAGATGGCAATCGGTTCCTCCGCGATGTCGAACACAGGCAGCGATATTTACGATTGCGATGTCGCGATTTTGACCGGCTCGAATACGGCGGAATCGCACCCGATCATTGGTCTGCAATTCAAAGACGCGGCGATGCATCACGGCACGAAGCTCATCGTCGCCGACCCGCGCCGCATCGAGATGGTGAATTTTGCCGCGCTGTGGCTGCAGCAGCGACCGGGGACCGACGTGCCACTTTTCTCCGCGATGGCGAATGTCATCATTCAAGAAAAATTGTACAACGCGCAATTCATCCGCGAGCGTACCGAAAATTACGAAACGTTCGCCAAGGCAATGGAAGATTTCACGCCGGATGTGGCAGAAAGAATTTCGGGTGTGCCCGCGGAAAAAATTATTCAAGCCGCGCGAATGTACGCGACCGCGCGCAATGGCGCGATCTATTGGGCGCTCGGTATTCCGGAGCACACGCACGGGACAGAGAACGCGCTCTCGCTGATTCATCTCGCGCTGCTGACGGGACACATCGGTCGCCCTGGCACCGGTTTGAATCCATTGCGCGGGCAGAACAATGTGCAGGGCGCGTCCGATGCAGGCGGGATGCCGTGGGATTATCCCGGCTATCAAAAGGTGGACGATCCTGCGGTGGTGGAAAAATTCCGCGTCAAGTGGGGCAACACGCCGCCGCCCAAGCGCGGACTCACGACGACAGAGATCGCCGCGGCGTGGGGGACGGGTCAGATCAAGGCGCAATACATCATGGGCGAGAATCCATTGATGAGCGAGCCAAATTTGCGCCACTCATATCACGCAATTGAAAATCTGGAATTTCTGGTGTGCCAAGATTTATTCATCAACGAGACCGCGCGATTCGCGGATGTGATTCTCCCCAGCGCGAGCTTTGCCGAAAAAGATGGCACGTTCACCAACACCGACCGTCGCGTGCAGCGCGTACGCAAAGCCTTCGAGCCGCGCGGCGAATCACGCGCCGATTGGGAAATTGTTTCTGATGTGGCGACACGCCTCGAGCAAAAGTTGGGACGCACGCGCACCGCGTACTGGGGTTACGAGCAGCCGTCGGAAATTCTGGCGGAGATGGGCGAACTCGTTCCGGCGTACGCGGGCATTACCTACGAACGGTTGGAACACGAGCGCTTGCAGTGGCCCGTGCCGACGAAAGATTCGCCCGGGACACCGTACCTGTTCGAGAAAACTTTTCCGCGCGGGCGCGCGAAATTTTTCCCGCTGGTGTATCAGCACAGCGCGGAGGATTCCGATGCCGAGTATCCCTTCGTGATGACGACCGGGCGTGTGCTGTATCAATGGCACGGCGGCACGATGAC
>JBBSHK010000521.1:0-2730 GCA_038253185.1 Anaerolineae bacterium
CAAAATCAAAATTTTTCAAATAATCCAGACCGTCGCGCAAACGCTTCGGCTTGAATCCAAACCAACGTTCGGTCGCGTCCAACTCGCCCGCGTTCCGCACATTCAATAAATCGAGCTGCCCCGAATCCACCGGCGGATAGGGCAACAAGCTGAAAAAGAAAATCGGCACGCGCATCAATGGCACGGGCACCTGCACGATCCGCCGCCGCTTGCCCATCGCCTCAAGCACGGCGCGCACCATTTCATCATACGTCAGAAATTCCGGCCCGCCGAACTCTATTGTCTGCCCTATCGTCTTGGCATCGTCGAGTGATTTCATCACTGCGGTCGCGACATCTTCAACCCAGATCGGCTGAAACACGGTGTCGCCACGACCGGGGCTTGGGAAAACAAACGGCGAAATATTTATCAGTCCAGCGAACGCGCTAAAAAATCCGTCGCCCTCACCGAACATCGTGCCGGGACGCAGGATGGTGAATGGGATACCGCTCGCGCGCACCGCTTCATCGCCGAGCCATTTGGAATACGTGTACGCATAACGCGTGTCGCTCGACGCGCCCAACGCGCTCATTTGAATCAAGCGCGTCACGCCGCGTTCGCGCGCCGCCGCAACGACATTGCGCGTGCCATCCACATTCACGCGCGCAAAGGTCTGCTTGCCGCGTTCGAGTGGAATCGCGACGAGGTGAATCACGCTGTTCACATTCTGCGTCGCCGCGCGCAGCGAATCCAGATCCGTTACATCGCCGTGCGCGATCTCGACACCGAGCTCCGTCAGCTTGCGTATATCTGCATTCGCGCGAACGAGCGCGCGGATTGGCTCGCGACGTTCGCGCACCAAGCGCGGCACGAGATGACTGCCGACGAAACCGTTGGCTCCGGTGATAAGAATCATTTGAAACGATTCACGAAATCGCGCTCACGACTTTTTCGGCGCGAGCATCATCAAGGCAGTCAGCATTCCGAGAATGTAACCCACTAGCGCAAAAATAATCGCCATCTCGTTCATCGCCCTACTCCTTGATTCTCTACTTCGCTCGACTTCTTATTGTGAATTATATCACAATAGCCACAGGATGTCAAGTGTAGAGGTCGCGGTAATCTGGTGAAAAATCGCTTTGCTCGTCTCACAAAAAAACAGGACAGGATTTCTCCTGCCCTGCTCGCTTGCTCTCATGACGGGATCAACTACAAAGCCACAGAGCGTAAAATTTTTTTCGTCGTGCCTTTGTGGTAGATTCCAGTTGGATGTATCACGGATAAATTTTCTCCAACATTCGCGGGAACGCGATCGTCTCGCGCACGTGGTCGAGTTTGCAAATCCACGCGACCGTGCGCTCAACGCCGAGACCAAAACCGCAATGGGGCACCGAGCCGTACTTCCGCAAATCGAGATACCACTCGTACGCTTCGCGCGGCAGATCATGTTTTTTGAGTTGCGCTTCCAAATAGTCGAGGTCTGCCGTGCGCTGACCGCCGCCAATGATTTCGCCGTAACCTTCGGGCGCGAGCAAGTCGGCGCTGAGACACACTTCCGGGCGCGCGGGATCAGGTGCCATGTAAAATGCTTTCATCTCCGTCGGGTAATGATGCACGAACACCGGCTGGTCGAATTGCTCGCTGATGAGCGTTTCATCGGGCGCGCCAAAGTCATCACCCCACTTGAAATTCGCATCGCCCTTTTCGCGAATAATGTTCACCGCGTCGTCGTACGAAATGCGCGGGAACGGCGTCGTCACTTTTTGAAGCATGGTCGTATCGCGCTCGATGACTTGCAGTTCACTGGCGCGTTCCCGCAAAACGGTTCGGACGATGTAGGCAACAAATTCTTCGGCGACGCGCATATAGTCGTCGAGCGTACCGTACGCCCACTCCGGTTCCACCATCCAAAATTCAGAGAGATGCCGCCGGGTTTTTGATTTCTCCGCGCGAAATGTGGGACCGAAGCAATAGACTTTGCCGAACGCGAAAATGTTCGCTTCGTTGTAGAGCTGTCCGCTCTGCGTCAAGTACGCGGGCACGCCATAATAGTCGGTCTCGAATAATGTCGTCGTGCCTTCGACCGCCGCGGGTGTGAGCACCGGCGTATCCATTAACAAAAATCCTTGATCGTCAAGCCAATCGCGGATCGCCTTGATCACCGTCGCGCGGATTCGCAAGATCGCGTGTTGGCGCGACGAGCGCAGCCACAGGTGACGATTCGCCATCAGGAATTCGACGCCATGTTCTTTGGGCGTAATCGGATATTCGTTCGCGACCTGTTCGACTTGCAAATTCGTGACGGACATTTCATAGCCGCCCGGCGCGCGTGGTTCTTTTCGCACGAGTCCGGTCACGATGATTGACGATTCTTGCGTCAAATGTTTCGCCGCTTCAAATTGGTCCGGCGGAACATCTTTTTGAAACACGACCGCTTGAATAAATCCGCTGCCGTCGCGCACGCGCAGAAATTGCAGACGCCCTTTGTCGGTCTTGTCGGCGAGCCAACCCTTGATGACGACCGGCTGATCTTCGTGCGCTCCCACATCTTCGATTCTGACTGGTTGCACCGCAAGCTGCTCGGACATTAACGCTTTTCTCCGCTCGAACTTTTCTGTGAATTGATCGCGCGTCGCGCCGCATTCAGCGCGCCCGTCACCCGCGCGCCAATGAGATGTTCAACCGCACCGCGCAAAACGTGGCGGCGCAATTGTGTGCCGGCGACGCTGGCGCGCGCGCGCTCGGCGGGCG
>JBBSHK010000522.1:0-2730 GCA_038253185.1 Anaerolineae bacterium
GACTTGCGCGGCGAGTATGCCCAGTTTGGCAGCGTACGAGCGAGCCAAACCAACACCCAAAACCAGCGCGACCAGTGCGGCTAACGCGCCGAGTGTAAAGCCCAGCCCGACGCTGGTGGTGATCCAACTCAGTCGCAAGCCACCACTATCGCGCCAGTAAAGCAAGAGACCGGCGAGAACATTGAGACCGCCCGCCGCCGCGGTCACCCTCGAAAAATTTCCGGCAAAAAGTTTTTGTAAAAAGCGCGGACCTTCGGGCGCGCTCGCTCGCGCCGTCGGCAGAAGATAACCCGCGAGCATCCACACCGAGCCGACCCAAAAAACTCCCGCGAGGATGTGTACGATGCGGAGGACGATAACATAGAGGTCCATAGTCGGCTCCTTTCAAACGATGGGTGTAGTTTCCAACGTATCCCAAAACACCAAATTGAGCGCGAGCCTGGACAGAATTTCGTTCGCGCCGGCAAGCGGATAGGTTCAAGCCTCAGTTTTGGGATACGTTGTCGTCCCTTGGTTCGGAAAAAGTTTGCGGCAGCTCGCGCATCTCGGCGGCAGGAATTCCGGCGTCGATGGGCTCACCTTGTTCGAATTCGGAATCAATCAACGGCTCGGCGTCGGCGGCGCGTGTTTCGAGTTGTCCCGCTTTCACCTGAACGAGGCGCGCCCGCGCGAGCAGTTCTTCCGAAAAATCGTCAAGGTCACACGCGCTGATGATCGCCTGTGACGCGCTCGTGATTAGATGAGACAGCGCGGCGCGGCGCGGCTTGTCCAGTTCCGACATCACATCGTCGAGCAAAAGAATCGGTTCCTCACCCGTCTCCGCGCGCATCAATTCCATCTCCGCCATTTTCAATGAGAGCGCGATCGTGCGCCCTTGCCCGCGCGAGGCAAAGGTGATCATATCAATATTGTCGACGAGAAAACGCAAGTCGTCGCGATGGGGACCGACCAGCGTCATCCCTGAACCCAACTCGCGTTGGCGCAACACCGCGAGCTGCTGACGAAAACGCGCGGCGACATTTTGCAGCGGCGTTTCGATTTCGTCGAGTCCCAATGTCATCTGATGCGCGGGCGCTTTGCCCTCCAGCGGGAATGTCGGTTGATACACGATTTGCAACAGCTCGCGTTTTTCGGTGAGCTGTGGATGAATGTCGGCGACGAGTTGATTGTAATCGGCGACGGCTTGCGCGCGACGCGCCACGATGTACGATCCCGCTTCAACTAATTTTTGGTCCCACGTTTCCAGTTCGAGAGGATTGAATGAGCGTTCGCGACGACTCGTTGACACGTCCAATGCGCGATTACTGCGAGAGGTGTCAGCGAGTCGAAAATCGCGCAAGAGTGCGTTGCGCTGTTCGAGCACCTGCCCGTACTGTGAGAGCGCGCGCCCATACTTGGAATCAATTTGCGAGAGCGTCGTGTCGAGATAGCGCCGTCGTTCGCTCGGCGCGCCAAACACCAGATCGAGGTCTTCGGGCAAAAAGAGCACGACGTTGATTTGACCGAGCAGGTCGAGCGTGCGCTTGTTGATGCCGTTGACCTTGATGCGCTTGCTGACCCGATTCGATTGCGGCTGAGTTTCTTCAGCCGCGCCGCGCGTTTTTTCGTCGGGACGCGCGGAGACCAAAACGATTTCGAGGTTGACGCGTTCGCCGGTTTGCTTGTCAACCTGCGCTTCGACGCGTGCGAAAGGTATTGGCTCACTCGCCGCGCCCCAGCGAATCAATTCGCGTTCCGCGCCGGCGTGCGGCGAGCGCGCGGTGGCGAGATAAAAAATCGCCTCGAGCAAATTCGTTTTGCCCTGCGCGTTGTTGCCGTGCAGCAAGGTGAGTCCGGGCGCGAGGTCTAATTCCAGATGGGAGTAATTGCGAAAGTTGGTGAGCGAAAGTTTGGTGAGATACATGAGAGGAATGGAAAATGCAGAATGCAGAATGAACAATGGACGATGCACAATGGAGAAACACGCGCGTTCGCGCAACTCGGGTTCGTTGTTCTCGCGCATTATACTTGAAGCAGAATGCAAGTCAATCGCGAATCTTTGAGAGGGTATGAGCTTGAGGGACTACCATGGACTTTGGGCGGTGACAGTTATTTATGCTAGAGCGCATTCCACTTTCGTTTGTGGGATAGATATGGTAAACTCCAAGACATCAAAGCCTAGTGCACGCTTGGCGTTTTTGCCGCCCTATTCGCCTGACTTGAACCCGATCGAAAAATGTTGGGCCAAGATCAAAGCCGTGTTGCGACGATTAAAAGCGCGAACTCACGACCAGTTGGTGGACGCATTAGATGCTGCGTTCCAATCAATTACGCCTGACGATGCGCGTGCATGGTTCGCTCATTGCGGTTATCTCGCACCACAAATCAATTAGGAATTCACCCTAAGTTTCACCCCAACCTCAGAAAAAGTTCTTCCCCGAATTCATATCCCAAGAGGTGCATTCAAAGTATTGACATCGGTTCGTTCCTGATCTATAATGGGAACGCTCCCACAACGCGCATTCCACAAGATAGTGTCAGCATTATTCGGCTGAATAATGCTATGTTGCAGAAGCATTTTTTGGGAGCGATTCCACACAAAAATGCCTCTCACCATCGAAGAAATCGCCAAACAGGCGGGCGTCTCTCGTTCCACCGTCTCGCGCGTTTTGAACCAGCATCCTAGCGTTAGCGAGACTGCGCGTGAACGCGTGCTCGCCGTAACGCAGCGGCTCAATTTTCAACCCAACC
>JBBSHK010000523.1:0-2720 GCA_038253185.1 Anaerolineae bacterium
AACCCTGGAGGGCGTTCCACCAAAGATATCCGCCTCCCTTGCAAGCGGCGGATATATTTACCCACTTATTGAAGTGTGAAAGAACGCCAGGTCGTGAATGCGCCGCAGCCCCCGCTGTTGCAGGCGGCAACTCGCCAATAGTAAACGCCCGTCGCAAGTGACGTGGTCGTCGCGTAGGTTGACGCGCTGGGCGAGACAGAGACGACCAGTGTTCCGGTCGTGCTGCCCTGTCTCACGCGCAGGCGGTACGAGGTCGCGCCGGAAACATCGCTCCAATCAAACGCGGGCGTGCGTGTCGCAAGGACTGCGCTCGACGCCGGAGATATTAAACTTGGGACTCCGAGCGCAGTGCCCGCAATCAAGAACTGATTGTTCGCGGTGTTCCAGTGCGTCGCAAGATAGGTGCTCGCGCCCGGATTCGTGCTGTAATAATCGTCGTGATTGCAATCGAACAGACGATCGTGGCTCGAAACGCAGACCTGAGTCATCGTGACGCCCGATGCATCCACGTAACACATTCGGTCGGACTCGTCCGCGCAATGCCACGTGTTCCCATCGCTCGAGTTCTGCCGATTGGTCGAGTGAGGCGCGGAATGTTGCACGCCGCCCAGATTGTGCATCAGCTCGTGCGCAATGGGTTGACCGTCTGTACCGGAGTCAAGCCAACAACCGGTGTGAACTGTAGCGTAGCTCGAACCAAAGTTATTCGGGTTGGACGAGCTTACCGAATCATTGTCCCACAGCGAACCGATGCCGCAGTAAATATTGTTATCGACAAAGACGGCGTACTTACGATTGGACGCATTGTACCCCAGTGCCTGAAGCTCCTGCACCGTATTGGAGTAGTTATCGTCGCCACTCGATGTTTGGAGGGTCACGTTCAGAACAGAGATCGCGCAGCTTGAATCCGTCACAAAGCGAATGTGTCGGCTCCCGCCGGTCTCTTGCGCGCTCGCTTGAAAAATCGCGTCGGCGTCCGCCGCGCGGCTGCGAATCGTCGCGACCACAGTGCTGTAGCGATTCGTTTTCCCGGGAGCGACCGCATAAATCGCTTGCACGCGATTGCCACTCGTGCCATCCCCGTCACAGACAATATCGCGCTCCAACGGCGTGGGCACGTTCGGCACCGTAGAAACAGGATTCTGCACATTACTGCCCAGCGGCGCGGGATCGGGACCGTGCGTGCAAATTGAGGTGCCAACGACACGATAGAGATTGGTGCACAGTCCGGTCGAATCCACTTCGAGACCGCGATAGACCAGACCGCGCGCCGGATCTTCCGGTGGGAACCCGGGAAGGGGACCATCCGCGTGAGTGACAGAAGAGCTGCTCGCTGCAAATGCGACGAGCAGGGCGATGAGAGTGAACACCAAGGCAATCGCGCTGACCAACTTGTGAGAGAGAGAAAGCATGTGGTTTTATCTTCCTTTGCTTGAAATTTATAATTGTTAGCTGCTTTGAGGGAGCTAAATCGTTGAGACTCGACAAATTGCGCTTACCATACTCGGGTTTCGCGTGAGATGCTATGGGAAAATCGGACAAGCACGCACAAGTGTGGAAGAACACGCCAATGTGAGGCGGCGGGCAAGAGTGCTCTGAGGTAAGTAGTGACTCACCTTCAATTTCAGAAATAAAGACCCATCGGAGTCGGCCCCGAGGAAATAAAAAAACCGCTTGCATTTCAGTCTGCTTACGGTCGGTTACGCCACTTGCTCCACGCAGCCCAAAGGCGTCCACAGTGTCCGCGGGGCCGGCGCGGCGGGGCTGCATATCATTGCATCCGTCTATAAAATCGCGATACGACAGCGGTTTTGTATGAGGTACTAACAAGATTATAACAGGATTAATCGCGAATAGATAGACTCTTTGCCTTACAGTTCGATTACGGAGAATTTCTTCCAACACGACCACAAACTGGAGCCCATCACGGATCGCGCCCTGCAAAAACTTGTGACGTGTCTCTGCCATTGCGTAAGGTGAGTAACACTCAGATAAGGTTCAAAACCAATTCTTACCCTTAACTTCAGCCACTCGACCTATCGCCAAAACCAAGCACGCACAGTCTCAGACACTCTGTCTGATTCATAAACTCAATGGAGCCGCAATCCAATTCACAGCATTATCAATCAGTGATAATTCAGCTTCACGGTCCAAGGGATCAAGCTCGGGTGAATAGGTACGATAGATGGTATCCAGCGGACCGCGCAATGCCGCCGGAGCGTACTTGAGAAACTGTGGACGATACAACCCGACCCAATCGGCATCCTGATTTTCGAAGCGGCGAATGATCCGCTTCAAAGATCGATACGCAGGTGGTGCGACTATCCCAAGCTGCTGCCACAAGTTCTGCGTCGGGAAGAAACTCCGCACTTTTTCCGGCGAGATATGCTGCGTCGCATAGGCGAGCGCGCCGCTCAGCGCGGGCGCGTTCGGAGACCACTCGGTCTGATGCAGGAACAGCGTCGAGACATCAATTCCCAGCCGCGCCGGGTCGATCCCGAGTGCCAGCAGCAGCAAGGCGATCCGGAAACATTTGCGACAGCGGTTGCAATAACTGACGTTCTCATCATTCATGCGAAAGCAAGAGTTTTGCAAATCTGCCACATCGGAATAACGCCGCCAGAGAATTTTTTCGATTTGAAAATGGCTGAGCGGAAACAGCATCGAGCCGAATTCGAGACCCATTCGCGCGAAATATCTGCCGAGCGCGACCACGATCG
>JBBSHK010000524.1:0-2714 GCA_038253185.1 Anaerolineae bacterium
GTCCGCTTTGGTGAACGCGGGATCAAAGTACGCATTCGCGTCCGCGTAGAGCGATGAGGCGAGCAAGACCAACGCGCTAAACCCAAACAGGATACCTGAAACCGCGCGCGTTCGGGGCGAAGTATTCCCCCAGCGTGCGCGCCCTGCAACCTCGTCGCGCGGGAATGCTTCGCCCCGACTTGAGACCATTGACCACAAACTTGCCAGCCCCGCGCCGAGCAGCAAGATGAATCCGGGCGAAGCAATCATCAAATAACGCGCGTTGAATTTCGGATTGCGCGAAAATAAAACGAGCAGCAGCGCCAGCGGAACGATAAGGTAAAGAGTACCGAAAACGATTCCGCTCCAAGACGGACGACGGAGGACCGGGTAGGCGGGACGGGGGACGGTTGTCCGTCGTCCGTTGATGGCTAATACGACGACTCCGACGAGCAAAATCAGCAGCCACGCCGCCGCGATAGTTTGGGCAATCGCTTCCAACACCGATTCGCCGCTCGCAAAGTTGATAAAGATGTGACGTATCGCTTCGTCCAGTTTCAGCGCGCCGCGAAAATAACTCACGTCTTCGCCCAAGCGATTCATCACGAAGGGCATCCACGGCACGAACGCCATGATTATGGCGGCGAATGAAATCAGTCCACTGCGAATTGCATTTCCAGTGCGAGCATTGAACGCGTGCCACAGCCAATAGAGGAATTGAAACGCGATGAGGACGAACGCGAAATAGTGTGTATAAACGGCGGCGATGTTGGCGAGCGCGAAGAAGAGCCACCAACTGCGCCATCGCCTTGAAGGCGACGGCTGGGATTGCGCCAAACCTGCAAGGCGGGTTTCTAGCTCGTTAGACGCCGATTTCCAATCGGTGGACAGCGCCCGCAGCAAAAAGTAACTCGACAACAATCCGAGAAATGTAATCAGTGTGTACATCCGCGTCTCTTGCGAATACCACAAATAGAGCGGTGAAACGAGTGCGAGCAGCGCGGAAAAAAATCCTGCCGCGCGATTGAATAGGCGCCGCGCGACTGCGTACATCAATGGCACGGTGAGCACGCCAAAGATGAGCGACAGAAAACGGACGGAAAATTCCGACGCGCCCGCGAGCGCGATCCAAAAATGGAGCAAGTAATAATAGAGCGGCGGCTGAATATCCGCTGCGGTGCGCGCCGTAATCGCGCCGAGGTCCATACGCGCGAGAAACACAGAGAATGCCTCGTCGTACCACAAGCTCTGCTGTTCGAGCCGGAAAATGCGAAGGAGAAATGGGGCGAGAGAAATAATGAGCAGGGGCAGCCAAAAACGCGGGCGAGCCATAACAGTGACGCATCTTAGCATAACAGGTCACAGGTCACAAATTATAGGTCACAGCCTCGGTCCTCACAAAAGTACGCTCCTTCTTACGACTACTTGCTACTGACCATTTGATACCGCTCGTCATTTTTCTTTAACACACCCAACTCCACCCACGTCGAATTATCGAACGTTGGCAGCGTGCCCGGCGCGAGCACACGCGCGGGCAAGCGCGCATCCACATCGTCAAAATTATCTCCCTTGAAAACCGCGAGTCCTACGCGGGCCCGCGGACCCAGATCGAGCGGCACGGTTTGTCCGACCACGATTTCATTCTCCTCCCACATCGATGTCGGATACCAGAAGAGAATCGTCGAGGGCAGCGTCACTTCCTCGCGCGGCTTGCCCGCGTCATCCGCGTAAAATAAAAAGAGATTGTAATTCTCCTCCAGCGGCTGCAAGCGCTGCCAATAAAGTCGCAGCGAGACGCGACCATATTGATCGTTCACTACATCGTAACCGAGAAATCGAATCGCCTCGCCAAAATCAATTGTGCTCGGATACTGCGGCGCGCGTCCCTTCGCGCGAAAGATCGAAAAGAATTCATCCGTCAATTTCACGCTGGGCGCGTCGCGCTTGAGCAGCACATAACCGTCCGCCGCGTCCACCACGCCAAAATCCTTCGCCGTAATCTCATTGTACTTGACGCGAAAATCAATCGGGTTCGCGTTGTTCGATTCACTCACGTCGAGCAAAACGTACTCGGCGTCATTCACAATCGGATAGCGATAGAGCACGCGGCGATGGCTCAAATGAGGATTCAGCGCGCCGGTCGTCGAAACAATCACGTCGCGCGGAATCTGCGCGGCAAAACGCGCGAACAATTCATTATGCGCCGAGATCGTGGGAAAATTGAACGCGCGTCCGATTGGCGTGTAACCCGCGTCGATGTGATACACGAGCGCGAGCAAAAACACCGGCGCGATGACGAACGCCAGCGCGCGATTCTGCGTGAGTGAAAATCTTTTTGCAAGCCATTCGACTGCCCGCGCCGTTCCCCCGATCGCCGCGAGAATAAAGTACGGCGCGACAGGCGCGGAATAATGAAAGCTGCCGGAATATTGCGCGGGATAATTGCTCACCACATTCGCCGCGATGAGCGGCAACCCGAGCAAAAGTGAAATCGGATCGAGCAGCGCGACCCAACCCGCCGACGCGAAAAGTTGCCCCAAGTAGCCGAGCCGTTCATTCAAAAGCAGCCCGCGCGCAATTGCTGGACAGTCCTCGCTCACGACATAGCGACAGGTGTAGGGCGAACGACCGATGACATTGAAATGTGGAATGATTACGAATACGGCGAGGACGAACCAGACGAGCGCGAGCAGAGCGATTGCTAGAGGTTGGAAGTCGGATGCTAGACGTTGAAA
>JBBSHK010000525.1:0-2706 GCA_038253185.1 Anaerolineae bacterium
AAATCGGGATGTACGATCCGGCAACACTGGCGCGCTTGCCAATGACGGACCTGCAAAATCAACCGCGCGGCGACACGCTGCGGCTGCCCCTCACGCCATGATTCCATCAGAGAGTTCGCCAGAAAATCCGGTAGAGTTTGCCCAACAAGAATTTTCGCGGCGCGATGGGTGGCTACTCGCGCTGTTGGCGGCGCTCGTCGCGCTTTTTTTCTGGCGCCTTCTCACGCCCAACCTCGCCGACCGCGCGCAATTCCCGCCCGGCGATTTCACCGATCAATTCTATGCCTTCCGCTTGTATGAAGCGCGCGCTTTTGCCGAGGGTCGCCTGCCTCTCTGGTCAGAAAATTTCAATAGTGGGCATCCCTTCCTCGCCGATGTCCAAGCCGCAGTCTTTTATCCGATCGGGCTGGCAAATACTCTGCTCAACGTCGCGCTCTACGGATCGAATTTTCCGCTGTTCGCGCTGGAGCTTGAGGCGCTGCTCCACTTTTTTCTCGCGGGCGCGTTCACCTACATATTTGCGCGGCGCGTGATCGGTTCACGTACGGGCGCGTTTGCCGCCGCGATTGTTTTCACCTTCGGCGGTTATTTGACTTCGTACCCGCCGCTGCAGCTCGCGATTCTTGAAACGGCGACGTGGCTGCCGCTGGCATTATATTTTTTGGAGCGCGCGATCCCTCTTTCATCTCCCCTTAATAAGGGGGGAGACACCCGCGCATCAGCCTCCGCCTCTGAAAGGGGTGGTCTCCTCTTCACGTTCCTGATTTACGCCGGAATGGTTTTGGGAATCGCCGCGCTGGCGGGGCATCCACAAACATTTTTGGTTGTGCTCGCGACCTGCGCGCTGTATTTTTTCTTTCGCGTCTCGATACAAAAAGTTTCTCGCCCGCTCTCATTTTCATCACTCATCGCTTTCGGCTCAGTCCTACTGATTGGGTTCGGCATCGCGGCAGCGCAATGGATTCCTTCGCTCGAATATCAACTTCTCTCGACGCGCGAGGCGCTTTCCTTCCGCGAAGCGGCTGCGGGGTTTCCTACGCTCGACCTGCTGCAATTCATTTTCCCGGGATTTACCAGTGCCTTTGCCTCGCCGTTGTACGTTGGAGTTTTGCCGCTGTGGTTGGCGCTGTTGGCAATCACACGACGCGAACGCACGCGAATTTTTTGGGGACTGGTCGCGTTGGGCGCGCTGCTGCTCTCATTTGGATTTTATGTGTTCGGCTATGCGCTGGTTTATTTGCTGGCGCCCGGCGCCGCGCTCTTTCGCCAGCAAGAACGGTTCGCGCTGCTGGTGAGTTTCGCGCTGGCGTTGCTCACCGGATTTGGGCTGCGCGAAATTCTTTCGAACGCGCGGGTTCAAATCGTGCGCCAGTTATTTTTTATGCTGCCCGCGGGCGCGGTGATCGCGTTCGTTTTGTTGATCACGTTTTTTGTCGCAGGTGTGCAGACCGCCAACGCGCGGCTCGCGTTTCTCGGCGACCGTGCGGGGTTAATGCTGCTGCTCTTTCTGCTGGCGAGTGTGCTGGTCGGCGCGTATGTCAGGAGTTGGGTCTCGCCGCGCGCGCTCGCCGCGCTCGCGGTCGGGCTGATCCTGTTTGATCTATTCAGTGTGAACGAGCCTGCGAATAAAGCCGCGCCTGCCGAGCGTTACCCGGCGAGCCCGCTCATCGAAATTACCCGGAGCGACGGCAATATTTTTCGCGTGGCGGACGAAGGGCAATTGCCCGCGCATTTTGGAATCGCCTATGGGCTAGAGGAGATCGGCGGCATCTCGCCGCTGCGACTGGCGCATTACGACAATTTGCTCGCCCTCGCGCCCGAAAGACTTTTGCCTCTGCTCAATGTGAAATATTTTTTTACCGCGCGTTCGAGTTTCGCCGGCGCGCAGGTCGCGGGTCAAGCGGGCAAGACGCGGCTGCTGCGCCTGAGCAATCCACTGCCGCGCGCGTGGTGGGTCGGTGCGGTGATGGTGGAAGCGGATGATGCGCGTGCCTTGACCCTGATGCAATCCAATGATTTTGATCCGCGTCGCAGCGCAGTGCTCGCCTCCCCCGCGCCGTTCGCGCCGGACCCGCGCGCCGTCGATGGGAATATCATGTTCGACTCACGCGCGCCTGAGCGCATTGTGTTGAATGCCAATACGCCGGTTGATGGTGTGCTGGTGCTGAGCGAAAACTTTTATCCGGGCTGGGTGGCGCGGGTAGACGGCGCGCCGGTAGAAATCTTGCGCGCGGATGTGAGCTTGCGCGCGGTGCCGCTCCGCGCGGGCACGCATCAGGTTGAGGTGGTCTATGATCCGCTGTCTGTCAAACTTGGGCTTGGCATTTCCCTAGTGACATTGCTCCTCGTAGCAGCCACTTTATTCATTTTTCGATAAGATTTTTACGACGGAGACAGAGAGCGCGCAGAGTGAAAAAGGTTCTCAGTGCACTCTGTGGTGCGAATGATTATTCAACTCTGCTATAATTTTTCCTGATGCAACTCGACGAACGTCTTGCGGGAAATCAAACACTGGCGATTGTCCTCGCGTTGTGCCTCGGGGTTGCGTTGGCGCTGGGATTTGCCGCGCTGGTCGCGTTCACTTCGCCCATCATTGTCATTGCCGCGATGGTGGCGCTCGGCGCGAGCGCGATCATTCTCTCGAATATCGAGTACGGGCTGTACACTTTGATCGGCATCGCCGCGCTGTTGCCGTTCGCGTCTGTG
>JBBSHK010000526.1:0-2697 GCA_038253185.1 Anaerolineae bacterium
ACGAGAAATCTCAGCGTGAGGCGCATCGAGATTTCTCACTTTGTTCGAAATGACAAAAAGAGTTGCACATTGGGTATCTACTATGGCTTTTAACTTCAGACCGAAATCGAATGCGGTACCGGGAGCGTGGTTATATTTGCTATTGCCCCTCTTCGTACTCGTCGCGCTGCACTGGCAGCCGCAATGGGATGCGCACCTCCAATCGAATTGGTTTCATTTTCAGGTCGTCTCGTTCACCAGTCTGGTCGCCTTTGTGCTGGGGATGTTGATTACGATCCTCACCGGTTCGGTCGCCGACCTCCGTACTTTTTTTGTAACGCTCGCGCTCGTGGCGATCTCTGGAATTTTCCTCGTGCACGGAGTGGCAACGCCCGATGTGCTTATTCCGATGCCGCATTCGACAACGGTTGTCGCGCAACCCGTTCCCGACGCGGACGATGATGGATACGGTCCGAGCGAGGCGAGCGACGTCATCGCGCCAACTACTGCGCCACCGTCAGGAATTGTGCTGCGACCCGATCTCGCGGTCACGTGGTCCGCACCAATCAGTCTACTCGCCGGTGCATTCTTTTTCGCGCTCGCCGCGCTGCGGTGGTCTGCCAAAGCACAGCGTTTTATTTTGTCACATCGGCGCGAGTTTTGGTACAGCGCGGTGTTGATTTACGGCGCGTACGTCGTGACCGCGTTCGCGATCCCCTTCCCGCTGCTCAAACTGTCAGAACTCAGCCCCGTCAGTATTTATGTGATTGCCGCGCTGATATTTTTGTTGTACGCGGGCGCGGCGTTTTATTTTTGGCGCGCCTACGCGCGGAACCATCACCGTTATGAGGCAGGACTCGCGCTCGCGCTCGGACTCTTGGCAGAAGCAATTATCCCAATGACGCTCGCGCCGGCGTGGAGCGTAAGCTGGTGGATTTATCACCTGTTGATGCTCGCCGCGTTCAGCGTGGCGTTGCGCGCAGTCGTGCTGGAATACGAGCACGTGCTGCACTTTCAATTGACGCCGTACTTTACTGCGAGCGGCGTGATCGTGGTCGCGCTGTTGACGCTAGTCTCGGGTGAATTGGCGACGCGCGTATTGGGTGGCGTAGTTCCGCCGGATCAGATGAATTTGCTGCGTTGGGGGACTGGCGGTCTTTTTGCCATTTTGTCCGCGCTGCTGCTTTTGGTTTTGCTGCAGATTGTGCGGCGCGGCGATCAGCTCTTGTCCGAACGCGCGGGCGCGCTGCAAAAGCAGCAGGCGGAACTTGAGCGCGGACGGATGGCGCAAGCGCTGGTGCCCATCGGACTCGCCATCGAAAGTTCGCTCGACCTCGCGCAGGTGCTCGACGTGATTTGTCAGGAAAGTCTCAAGCTATTTGATGTGGACTCGGCGCTGCTGTGGATCAAAGAGGGCGATGAATTGTTCGGCAAGGCGGCGCGCGGTTACAAGCACAATGAATTCCTCGGCATGCGCCAGAAAGTAACGGGCAATAATTTGTTGGGTGCGCGGGTCGTCTCCGAGCGCAAGCCGTTACTCGTGAATCACGCGCAAGACAAGATCGGCGTCAGCGCCGCCCTCGTCGATCTCTTTAACATTCATTCGATTATGGGCGTGCCGCTGCTGCACGAGGATGAACCGGTGGGCGCGTTGATCTTGATCGACTGCCGCAATGACGAGCGCTTTCGCTCGCTCGACATCGAGGTGGGAAAAATATTTGGACAACAAGCCGCGCTCGCGGTGGCACACGCGCGGCTCTATGAAAAAATTCGACAGCACACCGATACGCTCGCGCTCACGTTGAATGATTTGAGCGACAGTTACCTCGCGACGATGACAGCATTGAGCGGCGCGCTGGATGCGCGCGACCGCGAAACGGAAGGGCACTCGCGGCGCGTGGTCGCGTACTCGCTCAAGCTCATCGAGACGCTGAGTCTGGTTGACCCCGCGACGCGCGAATCGCTGGAATGGGGCGCGCTGCTCCACGATGTCGGCAAGATTGGCGTACCCGATGCGATCTTGCACAAGCCGGGACGCTTGACCGAAGCCGAATGGCAGGTGATGCGCCGCCACCCTGAAATCGGTCAACAAATCTTGCACCCGATTCCCTTTCTGCACAAGGCGCTGCCGGTCGTGCTGTTTCATCACGAGCGTTGGGACGGGCAAGGGTATCCGTTCCGGCTGTCGCGCGAAGCCATTCCGCTGCCGGCGCGAATTTTTATGCTGGCGGATACGCTCGACGCGATTACCAGCACGCGCCCCTACCGCGCCGCGCGTTCTTTTAGCGAAGCCCGCGCGGAAATGTTGCGCTGTCGCGGCACGCAATTCGATCCGATGATCGTCGATGCCTTCGCCTCGATTCCGACCGCGCTGTGGCAAGCAGTGCGCGAGCAAGTGTCCTCGGAGAAATTCGCGACGACGGAGCTGCTCACCAGCCCGGTCCTGCTCGCCGCATAAACTCTGCTCTGCAAATAAATTGGACGAGTCGCCGGTCTGGATTGTGAGAGCAGTCCAGACCGTTTTGTTTGGTCGTAGCGGCGAGATTGGGCGGAAAACCAAACGCGTTGGTGCGCGACGAATGCTCGAGCGTGGCGCAAAATTCTTTGACAGCCCCTTTCAGCAATGCTATACTAATTTTGCTTCGCTCGCCGCGGTCGGGGTCCATCAGGTGAACTTATGAGTACAACTCCATTTCCAAGCTCACGTCGCAAGCCCGT
>JBBSHK010000527.1:0-2697 GCA_038253185.1 Anaerolineae bacterium
AAATCCCGATCAAGGCTAAACGAAGTTTCGCTTGTTCCTTCGTCGCGCGTTTGAATTCAATCATCTGAAATCTCCTTTATTGGACGTGCTTCCACGTCTTGTTTCGAGCGATGTTATGAATGACCACATCGCTAACACCGAACTGCTTTCCAATTTCACGCTTGGTTAATCCGTCGTTTATGAGCTGACGAATCACGCGTACATCAGGGTCCGTCAATTTCGACTGTCCATTGTGTTCGCCCTTTGCGCGATTGCGATTACGGCTCCAAATGTGACTTTTTCCTTTCGTGTGTCTGGATTTGGCGACCATATCGGCGAGCGTCAGAATGGGTTACTTCTGACGCTCGCCCCGTTTGTTTACGCCGCTGCCAGTCGCCGTTGCAAAAAGACTTTGGCGTCCTCGATAATTCTGCGAACGCGCTGCTCGAGCCACACGGCTGCAAAATGCTTGCAGAGAACGTCGCGGTTGGTCGAGTCGGGGCAGGTGCACAAGCCGTTGAGCGGATCGACCGCGTAGACCGTGCCGCTGTCGTGCTCGGAATAGCACAGCCAGCCCAAGCCCTCGCGATATTGCACCTTGCCCGTGCCGAGCAGTCGCATTCCCTTTGCCACGCGCGCCCCGTCGATCTGGAATTTCCGCGTGAGTTCGTCGGTTGCCACTGCCAGCGCCAATGCCCTACTGAGATTCATCGCTGCACTCCTCCTGCGGAGAGTACTCCGCTAATAAAATTGGCTCCCCCGCGTGTTGCAGCGGAAGAGCCAACGTGTTAGAATTCGCGCAGCTCCTCGCGTGCTGGTTCACGCTCGAGGGGTTAGCGGTTCGTGAGTGCTTCAACACTTGCGAGCCGCGTTTTTGTTTGATGATGTTATTATATCCGATAAAGGATATTTGCCAAGGGGGTTTGGAGAGTGTGTAAAAAATTTAAGGTTGTTGCAGTGGGGCTCGACCAGCGGAGTACTCTCCGCACTTGACTCGAACGGGTGTTCGTGCTAGAATGTTTTCGCAAAGTGGATACGGACGTCACCGGCAACGGGTCAGCAGATTCGAACGGACCGCCGGATGCTTCAGTCAGAGTTGGAGCGTCGGCGGTTTTTTCTTTGCCATTGGATTCGGGCGCGAGCACCGAGCGGTACACGTGCCAGGTTCGACGCTGCAAAGAACGCCGCGCGCGCCGGCACAAAGAGAATGGGCGATTTCTGTTCTCGGCGCAATGGCGCGAGATGCAGATCGGGCGCCGCAAGTTATGGGTCGTCGACATCACCACGAGCTGCAACGATTGCAGCACCCAGGCGATCAAGACGCTGATTCCTCCGCTCTTGACGGTCGAGTCCGCGTCGCCGGAGTCCACTCTGGCGGGTCCTGCTGAGGTGCCGGAGAGCACCCCAAGCGCTTCGCCCGTCGCGAATACGCCGGCAGCTCTGGCGCCGGGCGCGAGTTAGCTTACCAATCCATCGCGAGTTCGCTGCTCGCCATATAGACGGGCCGTCACAGCGCGACTGTGACCTTCGGGCCGCTGCTTCATCCTTCGTGGATGGAGTTGCGGCTTTTTATTTTCCATTGAAAACGATCAACCGACTGGGCAGGCTTTCATACCCTGATGATGAATGACGCCCGAAATTTCGATCCTCACCACGTTGTGGAACTTTCTGCAAGCGGCCGGCTTGCCGGGGGGAATGGCATTCTTCATTCTCTGCCTGTACAAAAAATGGATCCGCTTTGGCTATCAGTACGACGAATTGCAGAAGGTCGTAGACAAGTACGAGGCGTTGGCGAGCGCCGCGCTGGAACAGGCGACCGCCGCGCTGCGCGAGGGCAGGTCCAAGTGACCCGCAGAATCCTAACGAATTTGCGCCGGTGGCTGAACCGGCATCTCTATATGTCCGAGACGGTCGACACGTTGATGGCGGAAGCGCGGGCGCGGGAAATCGAAGCGCGTATTGCGGCGCTGCGGGCGGAAATAAAACTGTTGAGGAGAAATTGATTTGATCGAAAATATTAGCACGCCCGAACTCGCGTGGTCGCTCCTGGCGATGCTAGGGCTGGCCGTATCACTGATTATGCTGGGCGAAGTCTTTGCCGACTATCGCTTCGTGAAAATATCGGGACAGAATGGCGCGCTCAGATTAATAGCGGGGCAGCACGTACGCAGCGAGCTGCGGCGTGTGTTGGAGTTTGTCGGTTTCTTGGCGCTGGGTGTCGCCGCGGGGTTGACCCCGCCGCCGATCCGAGAAGACATCAGCAATCTGGCGACCATCTTCTCTGTTGTGTTTTTCGGCGTGGAGCTGATCAATCTCATCGATTCGCTACTCGACTATCGCGACCGCGTGCGGTTGATCACATCGAATCTGAGCATAGCAAAGGGGAAGACGGAAAAAACCTTGTCCGAGGCGATTGACGCCGCCGTCGAAGAAGCGGCGAACGGCGAACCGCAGAGAGTAAAGATCGTCGCGGACGAACCCGTGCCGGTGATTGTGGCGGAGCGGGAGCCAAAGTGAAATACGGTATGAGATGAAAGAACTGCGTCCTTTGGCTAAATCATTCTTTGGGATTTTATTCGTCGACCGCGAGGCGCGGCGACAGATTCAACAATTGAGGAGGACTCTCATGGCAGTCAGTCAGGATTTCCAAGCGCAACTCGATGCGATCTCGACGCGTCTCGCCGACGCGCAAAGCGCGACGGACGCGGCGAAGGCGGA
>JBBSHK010000528.1:0-2693 GCA_038253185.1 Anaerolineae bacterium
CAGGGCGCGGTCGGCGCGTTCGAGAAACCGGATATTATCAAAGAGCTGAAAGAAAAACCGCGCATCGTCTGGTTCATGCTGCCCGCCGGAAGCGTGACCGACGCGGCGATTGATGAAGTCGCGCCGATGCTCGACCAGGGCGATATTGTCATCGACGGCGCGAACTCGCGTTGGTCGGACGATAAACGCCGTCTGCCCAAGTTGACCGAAATGGGATTGCATTATCTGGACGCGGGCGTGAGCGGCGGCATCTGGGGTTTGAAAGAAGGTTACTGCTTGATGGTCGGCGGCGAGCGCGAAACTTTCAATCATTGCGAGCCGCTCTTCAAATCGTTAGCGCCGGAAAATGGCTACGCTTATACGGGTCCGACCGGCTCCGGTCATTTCGTCAAGATGGTGCACAATGGCATCGAGTACGGAATGTTGCAGGCGTACGGCGAAGGTTTTGAAATTCTCGCGCAATCGGAATACAAACAATTGGACCTGACCGCGATTGCCGAATTGTGGCGACACGGCAGCGTCGTGCGTTCGTGGTTGCTCGATCTGGCGGTGGACGCGTTCAAAAAATATGGACGTCTCGAAAGTATTCGCGGCTTTGTTGAAGATTCGGGCGAAGGACGGTGGACGGTCGAAGCCGCGATGTCCGAAGATGTGCCCGCGCCGATTATTACGTTATCGCTGCTGACGCGTTTCGCTTCACGTCAGCAAGAATCGTTCGCCGCCAAAGTGGTCGCCGCGCTGCGCAACGAATTCGGCGGTCACGAGATCAAAGCCGAGTTGAGCAAGCCGACAGCCGAAGTGCGCGAGGAACAGAAAAAGTAAAATAGGAGTGGAGTCAAGACCTGAGAGAGTGTTTTGAAATTCATTCCGCAGGTTGAAACCTGCTTGCAAGGGAACAGGCTAAAGCCTAAAACCCAAACGTTTTAACCTTTTCGCTTGCCATTCGACTTTAGTCGAAGGATTTTCAAAACACTTTCTGACAGGTCTAGGAGTGGCTAAAGTCGCGTAGGTATCGGTCGTTTGTCATTTCGAGCGAAGTCGTAGCTTGCCTTGGCGCCTTACGACGCCGTAGTGCGTCAAGCCAAGGATACCTTTAGGTGCGAGAAATCTAGAGCCACAGTAGAGATTTCTCGGCGCTTCGCACCTCGAAATGACACGTTCATCTATTCGACTTTTGCCACTCCTCAGGTCCGCACTTTGGTTTCAAGTTGAATCGCGGAGATTATTTTCAGAATAGCGACACGCGAATTGATCTATCCGAAAACCTGTCAGGTCTTTAACCTAAAATTATGACGACACGCATTATGCTCATCCGTCACGGCGAGACGGACTCGACGCAAGAGGACCGTTATACCGGCTGGCGCGATATTGATCTCAGCGCGGAAGGTGTAGACCACGCAACCGATTTGGGGGTCCGCCTAAAGGCTTTCAACATCTCCGCCATCTATTCGAGTACGATGCATCGCGCGATGAAAACCGCGCAGTTGATCGCCGCCAGTCATGCGCTCCTGGTGAAGACGGTCGAGGGACTGCGCGAAATCGATCACGGGCATTGGGATGGTCTGACCCGCCAAGAGGTGGAACAACAGTTTCCGGGAGAATATGAACAGTATGAAAAGGACCCGGCGAATTTCAGACCGGGCGGCGGCGAGTCGGCATTAGACGTGTTGAATCGCGCGGCACCCGCGCTTTTGGAAATCGTGCGCGCCCATCCCGACGCGGCGGTGGCGGTCGTCGCGCACAAGGCAACCAATCGCATCCTGATCGCGCACTTTATCGGCGTGGATTTGAGTGGCTATCGCGCGAAGCTCGCGCAGCGCCCGGCGTGTCTCAACGTGCTCGACTTTAAAGATGAGCAGCACATTCAACTCTTTTTGCTCAACGACGTCAGTCACATCGAAATCGGCGCGCCGCCTGATTCACAGTACGTGGTATAGGAATGCCAACGCGAATTATTCTCATCCGTCATGGCGATACCGCCGCGTCGCAAGCCGGGCGTTTTACGGGCGCGATGGATTTGCCGCTGTCGAAAGATGGACGCGTACATGCCTCCGAGCTGGCGACGCGGCTCGGCGGTTATAATTTGCAGGCGGTGTATGCGAGCAGTATGCAGCGCGCAATGGATACCGCCAAGTTCATCGCGCAGGTGCACGCGCTCGAAGTGATTCCACTCGACGCGCTGCGCGAGATTCAACACGGGCACTGGGATGGTTTGACGCATGACGATATTCAGAAATTGTATCCCGACGAACTCGCGCAGTACGATCGCGACCCATTCACTTTCGCGCCCGAGGGCGGCGAATCAGGACAACAACTAGCCGACCGCGCGATCCCGGCGATTTTGGAAATTGTCCGCGCGCATCCCGAGCAAGTGGTCGCGGTGATCGCGCATCAGGCAACCAATCGCACTTTGATCGCGTATTTTCTTGGGCTGGACCTGCGTACAGGGCGCGATAAAATCGGACAGCGTCCCGCGTGTGTGAATGTGCTCGATTTTAATTCTGAGACAGATGTGGCGACGCAGCTCTTGAACGACATCAGCCATTACGGTTCGTCCACTCCGCCCGAGACGCAGTTCGTCTTGTGAGATTATTGCACCGCGCAAGGCAGCGGATCTCAAGATGCAAGTTCTTGCAGAATCACGAAACTCTGGCTTTTGATTTGGAACGGTTCAACTTATGCTGGATACTCAA
>JBBSHK010000529.1:0-2690 GCA_038253185.1 Anaerolineae bacterium
AGCTCGACCACCTCGCCGACTTCTTCATAGCCCCAACCCTTGACGGGATACTTTAGACTTGTACGTTTCGGATCATCGACAAACAAGCGCGTTGGTTTCTGCCAGCGCTTGTGCAGATATGGATTCGTTCCGCGAAACGCAGTCAACTCGGTGCCGCTGCTGATGCCCGAGTACAATGTCCGCAGCCGAACTTCATTGTGCTTGAGCGCGCGATCTTTTTCTTGCGCGAAACCAACCGTGCGCGGCGCGCTGAAGGTCACTGCGATTCGCGGAAAACTGCGCGCTGGACGTTTGCGCTTCATCAATGAGCCACTCGCTATCCGGTGTACTCTAATGCGTCCACATCGGATTGCGCCGAGTAGGGCATCATATTGCCCGCGAGCTTGTCCCCATAATTCACGTACACGGTCCTTTTGCGAAAATAACGCGCGAGTCCGTGCGGACCATCTTCGCCGCCCTGACCGCTGAGCCGGTAGCCGGTATGAAATCCTTGGAACTGCTCCGGACCAATTTTGTTAATGTACAGCTCACCAAAGCGAATTGCCTGCACCGCGCGCATTATCTTTTTCATATCGTTGGTGAACAGGTATGCGGAGAGTCCGTACTTGGAATCGTTGGCGTAGGCGATAGCTTGTTCGAAATCGTCGAACGGCATAATCGGCGTAATCGGTCCAAAGATCTCTTGCTGCATAATGTCCATCTCGTTGCGAACCTCCGTCAGCACCGTCGGCGCGTACCAAAACCCTTTGCTAAACTGATCGCCTTGCGGTCGCGCGCCGCCCATCACAATCTGCGCGCCCTGCTCGTGCGCGCGCTTTACCATCCGCTCGATTTTCTCAAGCTCCATCTGATTGACCTTCGGACCGATATCGGTGTTCGGCTGCATCGGATCACCCACGCGCAGTTTTTTCGCGACGTTCACGTACCGATCCAAGAATTCGTCGAACACGCCCCGCTGCACGTAGGTGCGCTCGTTGCAGGTACACACCTGTCCGCAATTCACAAAACGCGCAGAGACTGCATTACGCACCGCCATCTCAATATTCGCATCGTCCATCACGATGAAGGGCGCTTTGCCGCCCAGCTCGAGCGAAAGCACCGTCAGGTTCTCCGACGCGGCAGCCATGATCTGCTTGCCTGCGCGCACCGAGCCGGTGAGGGTCACGAGTTGTGTGATTTCATCGCGCACCAGCGCGTCGCCGACCTCGACGCCCGCGCCGGTGACGACGTTGACAACTCCGGGCGGCACACCGGCTGCTTCCACAATTCGCATCATCGCGAGAGAACTCAGCGGCGTGTCTTCGTGCGGCTTGATCACAATCGTATTGCCGGCGAGCAGCGCGGGCGCGACCTTGCGCGCAAACAGCGCCGAAGGAAAATTCCACGGGATAATGCCGGCGACCACACCGTACGGAACATTCCGAATCCAAATGTCTTCGTTCGGATTATCGGAGGGCATGATCTCGCCCATCGGCGCGCGGGCGAACGAAGTAAAGTACTCAAAGAAACCGGCAGTGCCGCCTATTTCGCCGCGCGCCTCGAGCAGCGGTTTGCCTTGCTCGCGTGTGACCAGTCGCGCCAATTCATCCGCGTTCTCATTGACCAACGCGGCGATGCGTTTCAGGTACGCCGCGCGTTCGACGCCGGTCAAGCCTGCCCACGCGGGCTGCGCTTCTTTCGCGGCAACCAGCGCGGCGTGCGCATCTTCGCGCGTTCCCTCCGGCACTTTGGCAAATGCTTCCTCCGTTGCCGGATTCAACACCGGACGCGTGCGCCCACTACTCGCGCCGCGCCATTCATTCCCGATTCGCATCTGCCACTGATCGGTCGTTACGTTTAGATCCATTCTGTTTCCTCTCGATGGAGTTGCTGTTAGCGAATGAAAATTTTGCTCCAAGCATCGAATTCGAGAATGGAGAGATTCTTCGCTTCGCTCGGAACAACTGGTTGGATTTTTGAAATCACTTCCAAAATCTCTGTGCGCTCTGTGTCTCTGTAGTTCTATGAATTGTCATAGTTCAACTGGGCCAGTTGCCGCCATCCACATTCCAGCACTGCTGCGTCACGTAATCCGCGTCGGACGAGGCGAGAAAAGCGACCACGCCCGCGACATCCTCGGGCTGCTCGATGCGACCGAGCGGAATGCTCTTGGTGAAGGTTCGCTTCGGCTCGCCGATTTCCATATTCAGCAATTTCGCGAACTGCTTGTCCACCTCGTCCCAGAACGGCGTGTCCACGATGCCGGGCGCGACCGCGTTCACATTGATCTTGTATGGCGCGAGCGCGAGCGCCATCGATTGCGTCATACTGATCACACAGGCTTTGCTGGCACAGTAGGCGAGCACCAACGCCTCGCCGCGACGACCTGCTTGCGAGGCGAGATTAATAATTTTGCCGCCGCGTCCCTGCTCGATCATCACCTTCGCCGCCGCCTGACTGCACCACAGCAATCCTTTGCAATTGACGTCGAACATAAAATTCCAATCCTTTTCGGTTGTTTCGAAGAACGGGATAATTTTTCCAACGCCAGCGTTGTTGACGAGAATATCGAGACCGCCAAATTCGCGCACGGCGGCGTCGATCATTTGTTGCGCCTGTTCCTGATGGCGCACATCTACCGCGACCGCCGCGACTTTACCGCCCGCGCCCTTGATTTCGTCCGCAACCTTTTTCGCTCCCTCCGCTTGTAG
>JBBSHK010000530.1:0-2687 GCA_038253185.1 Anaerolineae bacterium
AAGTGAGAAATCTCGATGCGCCTCACGCTGAGATTTCTCGTCGCAGACTGCGCTCCTCGAAATGACAGTTGAAAACGCGAATAAGTTGCACATTGCGTTAGCCTGTGTAGGGGCGAGGTGCGCGCATTATAGTCGAACAGAGGCAGTGCGTCAACATATCTCACGCGTTCCACTGAGCAGAACTGAAACTCGTTGCAAACTCGCGATTCTGTTTTCGCGCGCAACCGATTTCGCATCCGGGCAGCAGCATTGATTTTAAAACGCGTGGCACTCAGGGCAGCGCGCCGACCGAAACAATGCCGAGTGGAATCGTATCCTGTCCCTCGACCAGCAGCCACTCGAAGCGACGAAAAGGATGCAAGCCAAGCTGAAGCGTATAATTTGCGGGTGCGGCATCTTGCGGTACGACGATCGAATGCCGCGAGGTAAACACTTGCCCCTTTTGCCAGCGGTCGGTGGTCACGCGACCCGCGGCGGGCACGCCTTCTCTGGTCGCAATCTCACCCTCTTCGCCCACGAGTTGTAATTGCAACCAATAGTCCTCTTTCGGATTCGTGAGCGCCTGCCATTGAAATTCAATGATCACCGCTTGCCCCGGCGCTGCTTGCAAAGGATTAATCGCGAAATCGAGCAGCCGGATCGTTCTGCCGAAATCGAGCGGCGCGGAGGTGCCGCCGAGCGGGCGCAATGATTCCGCGAGAACGGGCGCGGCAGAGTACAGCGAATTCAGATAAAATAAGACGCCCACACTGGCGAGCAACAGCGCACCGCTCCAAATATTCTGCGCGATTTTTTGTCGCGTTTGAAAAAACGACGCCAGCCCTGTGACCAAAAAAATCGCGAGCAGCGGCAACCCCGGAAAGAGTTGGCGCGCTTGATCGGTGCCGAGCACGGTCAGCGTCCAGCGCGCGAACGCCGCCAACATTATTAACCAAAAGACCGCGAACACGATGGCGACCGCGCGCTCATCGGAATCTAATTTGTGACCGCGTGCCGCGTCCATCAACCAGCCCGCCAACGCCAGCAGTCCGACCAGACCCAACCCCCCGTAAACCACATCAGGCAATTTGATCTGAAGCGCGCCACCGAAACGACCCCAGAAGCTGGTGAACAAACCTTGCGCGACGCTCGCCCAATCCGTCAATGTGATCGGCACCTGCCGCACGGGGGTGACCGCGAGCAACCGTGACCAACCGAGCGGGTCTCCCAAATTGAACCAATTGTAAAGCAGCCACGGCGCGACGATCAGTCCCGCGATTCCAAAGCAGAGCGCGAACGGCGCGACGAATTTTTTTCTATCGCCTTGCTTGCATGCCCAATAGAAAAATGCTAATGTAGCGAACAGCCACAAGACCAAGCCGCTCAATTTGGTCAGCGTGGCGAGTCCCAAGATAATTCCCAAAATCACCGCGGCGCGCGCCGAGACCGGGCGGCGCGTCAGTCGCACGATTTGCAGGAGCGCCAGGCTCGAGAGCATCACGACCAAATTGTCATTGTTCACCGCCGCGCTGATGAAAACAAATTCGGGTAGAAACGCGACGAAGGCGGCAGATGCGAGCGCGAGCGCGGGTCGCATTGGAAAAAATTCGGTGGCGAGTCGCCAGGTTGCCCAGACCGTGACCGCGCCCATCAAGATGGAAAGCACTCGCACAATGTGCCACGCGAGCACGTCTCCGCGATAAGGAAAATCTTCGCGGCGTGGATGCAACAAAAGATTGGGCGTTTGCGGATTGTCGAGCGCGAGGTCGGGATTCGCGATCACCTGAAAATTTTTATTCGGAATCCAAAAGGTCGCGAGTGCGCCGATGAGATAGTACAGTGGCGGCTGGTGTGACTCGCCGACGACAGGACCTTCGGGCGTGGGCATCTGCCAATGCGAGCGCACATAATCAATGTAGGCGTAATGCGAAACTTCATCGGGCGCCTCGCCCAAGGGAACAATGACACTGAACCCCAAGCTGAGCAGCAGATAAAGACCAAGCAGTAGCGGGAAACCGAAACGCATAACCGTAAGAGACAATCGCGGCGAGTGAGTCGAGCGAATGAATTTTCGCTCTGATTCAGTCTGAAGATACTTGAACAAAAAACGCCGCGCCAAAAATGGCGGGCGTCTCAATCCGTATTGCAAAGTCTGATTTCACAATTCGGAAAGTAAAAAGCCACCTCTCGGACTTGAACCGAGGACCGACCACTTACGAAGCGGTTGCTCTACCGACTGAGCTAAGGTGGCAAGTAATCTCAACTATTCTTACGTGGTTCGTATTTGCGACGATAGGTTCGTCCTCTACCGCGATTCAGATTCATATAAGTTGGCGTCAATGAATGGCAATTAGGGCAAAGCAACTGCAAGTTTTCCTCACGGTTATTGCGCCAGTCACCATCAATGTGATCAACCGTAACTGGTACTTGCCCCGTGACTGGATTTCGTTCTTGCCATCCACATTGCGAGCACCTCTCACCATACTTCTGAATCAAGTACCGGCGGATGTTATCGGAAATCGTCTCATCTACTTTGAGCCCCGACACGGAACCTGTCTTCCATGCGGCGACGTATTCCGAATGTTCATGATCCGCTTGACACCGATTGCCACAATATTTCTACTCGGGCCACTTGACGGTAGTGCCACAATGTAGACACTGGGCGCGAGGCTTTTTCGGCATCGGCATCGCAACTATTCCAACGCTTG
>JBBSHK010000531.1:0-2686 GCA_038253185.1 Anaerolineae bacterium
AATCACGACTGGCGGCAAGTTGCCGGTGAATTGGAAAATATTTACCAAGAGGTTATTGCCGTGCGTACACGCGATGACGGGATGGAGCGATAAGCTATGACGATCGCCACACTTGCGCGCATCTTGCCGCAGAGCCGAGTTTTGTTGTCACGCAAACAACAGCGACTAATATTTATACTCGCGCTGCTTTTCAGTGACGCCGTTGCTTTAAGCCTGGCATTCGCGTTCGCTTACATTGTTCGTTTCCAAAGCGGTCTACCTTTTTTCGAGGATGCCCCCATCTCACGCGAAACGCACCTGTGGCTGGCGGCAGCGCTGCTCCCTATCTGGCTAATCGTCTTTGCATTTTTTCAGCTCTACAACCTTCACTATCTGCTCGGCGGCACGCAAGAATATTCGCGCATATTTAACGCGTGCTCAGTCGCTCTCACGTTGCTGATCCTCGGTACGTTTTTGGTCCCAGTGATCCGGGTGGCGCGCGGCTGGGTTGCTCTCGCGTGGATTGCCGCGTTCTTGTTAGTAAGCCTGGAGCGATTTCTCTGGCGTCGCGTGGCGTACCGCCTGCGCGTCAATCGCCGCTGGCTCACCTGGCGCACATTGATTATTGGGACCGACGAAGAGGCACGCGCCATCGCGCGTCAATTATTCAGCATGCCAACGTGCGGGTCGGAGTTGGTGGGCTTTATTGACTCGCATGAGCCAATCGGAAAAATGATCGAAGACAATCTCGCCGTCGTCGGCTCGGTCGAAGCGTTGCCGAGCTTGGTGGCGACGCAGCAAATCGAAGAGATGATTGTTTCGACCTCGGCATTGCCGCGGCGCGAGATGCTGGACATTTTCCAGATGTTTGGAAACTCGGATCAAGTCGAGCTGCGCTTTTCGCCGGGCTTGTTTGAAATTTTCACGACGGGCGTGCGCGTAAAAGAATTGGGGTCAGTGCCGCTCGTGAGTATGAATAAAGTGCGACTGGACGGGATCGAAACCGCGATCAAGACCCTGACGGATTATCTCGGCGCGCTATCGCTGCTCCTTTTGTTCAGTCCAGTGTTCGTGTTAATTGTGGTCTTGATCAAACGCGATTCGCCGGGACCTGTTTTCTATCGGCGGCGCGTCATCGGACGCGGTGGACGCGCGTTCAACGCGTACAAATTCCGAACTATGTACGTGGAGGGAAATGAAATGCTCGCGCAAGATTCGGAACTCGCGCGACAACTCGCCGCGAATCACAAATTGAAACGAGACCCGCGCGTTACACGAGTCGGCAAATTCCTGCGGCGATTTTCGTTGGACGAAATCCCACAACTCTTGAATGTCCTCTCGGGGCAGATGAGTCTTGTCGGTCCGCGGATGATCGCGCCGGAAGAGGTCGAAAAGTACGGTGCGTGGCGATGGAATTTGCTGACGGTCAAGCCCGGCATCACCGGACTATGGCAGGTCAAAGGTCGCAGCGATTTGTCGTACGATGAACGCGTGCGTCTCGATATGTATTACATTCGCAACTATACCACCTGGCTCGACTTGCAAGTGCTCTGGCAAACGATTCCGGTGGTATTGCGCGGCACGGGTGCGTATTAATATTCGGGATTGGTCAACCTCGAAGAGATATTTGTTTGTCATTTCGAGCGCAGCGAGAAATCCATTCAAGCAGCGTAGAGATTTCTCCTTGCTCCGCTCCTCGAAATGACATTAGCATCTCTGCGCTATTGACCACTCCCTAATATTCAAATAGGTTGCGTCGTCTCTTCGACGCGACTATAATGGGTCACATTCGTCCAGCGTTGGCAACCGATCAGAAAATAATTACCCGCGCTCCTGCGAAAAATCTACAGTCGCATTTCGTTGTGCTCTCAGCGGGTAAGGAAGCAGTATGGAATTGAGGCACTACTTTTCAATAATTTGGAAATGGTTGTGGCTGATTGTTCTGTCAGTCGCCGTTGCCGCTGCTTTCAGTTTCTATGCCGCGCTGCAGCAGCCCAAAATCTATCAGGCATCGACCAAAATGCTGGTCGGGCAAAGCATCCAGAGTACGAATCCGAATTCGCAAGATATTTACACGAGCCAACAACTCGCGGTCACCTACATCCAGATTGCCAAGACCACGCCGGTGCTACAAGGCGCTCTGAATGCACTCGGCTTGACACAGACTGCCGAGCAGCTCAGTCAAAATTTTAACGCGAGTATAATCCAGGGCACTCAATTGATCGAGCTGCGCATAGTCGATACTGATCCCGCGCGCGCGCAAGCATTGGCGAATGAGTTGGCGCACCAGCTCACCTTACAAGGTCCGGCAGCGCCGGAGCAGGAGCAAGCGCGGCGGCGCGAATTTGTCCGGAGTCAGGTGGATGAAATCCAGCGCAAAATTGAAGAGGCGCAAAACGCCATCGCCGATTTGCAAAGTTCAATTCAGGTCACGTCCACCGCGCGCGATCTCGCCGACAAGCAACAGCAGATCACCGCGCTGCAGGTTCAGATTAATCAATGGCAGACGAGTTACGCGAATCTGCTCGCGTTTCTAGCGCCGCAATCGCCCAACTATCTCTCCGTGATCGAACCCGCGCAACTCCCGCGCGAACCGATTGCGCCGAACGTTCCATTGATCGTGCTGCTGGCAATGTCGCTCGGCTTGATGCTCGGTGTCGGCGGGGCATTCGTGCTCGAACACCTTGACGACACGCTAAAAAGTTCG
>JBBSHK010000532.1:0-2682 GCA_038253185.1 Anaerolineae bacterium
AACGCAGCGGCTCAATTTTCAACCCAACCTCGCCGCGCGGGGTCTCGCCGCGGGACGCACGCGCATTCTCGGCCTCGTGATTCCGATGGGCGTGTCCGCGCTGTTCACTGATCCGTACTTCCCTATTCTCATTCAGGGCGTTTCTGCCGCGTGCAACGCTCACGATCATTCGGTGATGCTGTGGCTCGCCGAGCCGGAATACGAACGCCGCACGATGCGTCAAGTGCTGCAGCGTGGTTTCATCGATGGCGTGATCGTCGCATCCATGCTGATGGACGACCCGGTGCTCGAAGCGCTCACGTCACGCGCACTGCCGTTCGTGCTGGTCGGTCGGCATCCCACCGACGAGCGCGTGAGTTATGTTGACGTGGACAACCGCGCGAGCGCGCGAGAAACCGTTTCATACTTATTGCGTCTGGGCTATCATCGTGTTGCTACGATTGCAGGACCATACAACATGATCGCGGGCGCGGACCGGCTTGAGGGTTATCAAACCGCGCTGCGTGCGCGAGGCATAATGCCTGACCCCGCCCTCATCATCGAAGGAGATTTTACTGAAGCGGGTGGTTACATTGGGATGCAGCGCTTGCTGCCACACGCGCCCGACGCGATATTTATTGCCAGTGATGCGATGGCGGTCGGCGCGCTGCGCGCGTTGCGCGAAGTGGGCAAGCGTGTGCCGGAAGATATAGCGCTCGCGAGTTATGACGACATGCCCTTCGCCGCGCACACCGACCCGCCGCTCACCACCGTACGGCAACCGATTCATCGCGCCGGAATGGTCGCGGCAGAAACGTTGATTGATTTGATCGCGCATCCCGATTCTCCTCCCCGGCGAATTATTCTCCCGACCGAACTTGTGATTCGTGCCTCCACCGGTTCGGGCAATTGATCCAGCCATTGCCCAATATTTATTTAGCGGACGTCAAACTGTTCGACAAAGGAGGTGATCGCCAACACAGATAATTTTCAAGCGCACAGCCCGTTCGTTCGACCACAACAACAGTTTCATTGAGGAGAAGGAGAACAACAATGCGCAAATCAATGCTCTTGGTCCTGAGTCTGATCATCGCGGTCGTCATGATGACCGCGTGCGGGACGGCAGCCCCTGCCACCACCGCGCCTAATACTCAACCGACCACCGCGGCGGTTCAGGCAACTTCCGCGCCCGCTTCGACCAACGCCCCCGCGACCGGAGGAGTTCCCTCTGGGACGGCAACGAAAGCGCCCGCGGCCACTTCAGCGTCCGCCGCGACGGTAGCCTCTACGGCCGTGCCGTCGCCGACTTTTCCGCCCCCCGTACTGACCGGCGGTCAAGGTTGCGCCTCAACCGCAACCAAAGTCACCTGGTTCGTCGGTCTCGGCGCGGGCAGCAATCCGTCTGAGGTTGAAAAGGAAAAGGCATGGGTTGATAAATTCAACAAGGCACAGACCGAAGCGTGTGTCGTGTTGAATGTAGTGTACAACAATGGTTCGAATTCGTACGACGCGCTGCGCGCGCAGATTGCCGGGGGTAATGCACCTGACATCGTCGGACCGGTGGGCAAAGCCGGTCGCGCGAGCTTCCAGGGCGCGTGGGCAGATGTGGGACAACTCGCAAAGGACGCGAATGTTGATCTGACCAAGTACGATCCCGCGCTGCTTGACTTTACCAAAGATGAAGGTGTGCTCGTCGGCATTCCGTTCGCCTTGTTCCCGTCCTTCATCTATTACAACACCGCCCTCTTCGACGAAGCTAAGCTGCCATATCCGCCGCACAAAGTGGGCGACAAGTACAACGGCAAGGATTGGGACCTCAACAACTTCCAGGACCTCGCGCGCAAATTGACAGTGGACAAGAATGGCAACGACGCGACTCAGGCGGGCTTTGATCCCAAGAACGTCAAACAGTTCGGTTTCTTTGAACAGTTCACCGATGGTCGCGGCATTGCTACATTCTTCGGCGGCGGTCTGCCGTATGATCCCAAAGACCCCAAGACCGCGGTGCTGCCGGATAATTGGAAGCAGTCGTGGAAGTGGTACTATGACGGCGTTTGGAAGAATAACTTTATGCCGAACGGCGATTACCAGAACAGCGACTTGCTCGCGAAAGGTAATCCTTTCTCCTCCGGCAATGTCGCGATGGCGTGGAGTCACACCTGGTACACCTGCTGCTTTGATATTCAGAAGATCAAGTGGGATATCGCGGTCGTGCCGACGATCAATGGCAAGACCATCGCGAAGCTGCACGGCGATACCTTCGCGATCCTGAAGCAGAGCAAGAACCAGAAGGCGGCGTTCAAGGTCTTGAGCCAGATGGTCGTGGACAAGGATCTTTACAACATCTACGGCGGTATGCCGGCGAAAGTGGAAGACCGTCCCGACTTTTTCAAAGCGTTTGACGCGCGCGTCGCGCCGAACAAAGTGGACTGGACGGTCGCGCAAGAGATGGTAAAATATCCGGACTTGCCGAACCACGAATCGTGGCTGCCCAATCTGACGAAAGCGAATGACATCTTCACCAAGTGGCGCACCTACTTGGATGGCACGCCGGGGCTGGATGTGGACAAGGAAATTACCAAGCTCCAATCAGACCTCGACGCGGTCTTCAAGTCTGCTCCATAATATTGCGACCCTCAAAGTTTCAATAGCGTAAGGATTCCTTGCGCCGCCCGGTCGACCGGGCGGCGCAAGGAGCAAGCG
>JBBSHK010000533.1:0-2664 GCA_038253185.1 Anaerolineae bacterium
CAGAAATTGATCAAGGCGAACTTTCGTCTCGTCGTCTCGATCGCGAAAAAGTACATCGGGCGCGGGGTCTCGTTCCTCGATCTCATTCAGGAAGGCAACATCGGTCTGATCCGCGCGGTCGAAAAATTCGATTACAAGCGCGGTTATAAATTTTCCACCTACGCGACGTGGTGGATTCGTCAGGCGATTACGCGCGCCATAGCCGATCAGGGTCGGACGATCCGCGTGCCCGTGCATATGTGCGAGCGCATCAACAAACTCACGCGCGTGTCGCGAACGCTGGTACAGGAGCTGGGGCGCGAACCGACGACCGACGAGATCGCCAAAGAGCTGGGCACCACGCCGAAAAAAGTCGAGCGCATCATCAAGATTTCGCAGCGCCCGTTGTCACTCGAAATGCCGGTCGGCGAAGAGCAAGATTCGCATCTCGGCGATTTTATTCCTGACGAATCGACGCCGGGTCCGACCGACGCCGCGTCGCACCAACTCTTGCGCGAGCAGATGGAAGAAATTCTCACCTCGCTCTCTCCGCGCGAGGGTCGCGTGCTGCAACTGCGTTTCGGGTTGAAGGACGGCAAGAGCCACACGCTCGAAGAAGTCGGCAAAAAGTTTGGCGTGACGCGTGAGCGCATCCGCCAGATTGAAGCGAAAGCGTTACGCAAACTGCGTCACCCCAGCCGCAGTCGTAAACTGCGCGATTATCTCGAATGAAAATTGTAGGGGCGGGTCTCAGACCCGCCCTCTCTTTTTTCTTTGTTGCGCGAGCGGACGAGCTTTTTAGTTTCCAGCCGCGCACGATAGCGATCCCGTCGCGTGCTCCGCTTGCATAAATCATTTCCCTCGACTAGAATAAAACGCACTTCACATTCTTCCCCAAAGGTATCGAGCAACAATGCCGTTCTCCGACAAAACTGTTCAAGAATTTCTGGATGAACTCGCGTCGCCCGCGCCCGCGCCCGGCGGTGGATCTGCTGCCGCGCTCGCAGGTGCGCTCGGCGCGGCGCTCGTCTCTATGGTCTGCCGCTTGACCATCGGTCGCAAAAATTATGAAGAGGCGGACGCGGAGTTGGCAGCGATCCTGCCGCGCGCGGAACAAAAACGCGCAGACCTTTTGCAATTGATGGAAGCGGATGCCGCCGCGTACGACCGCGTCATCTCAAAATACAAAATGCCGAAAGAGAGCGACGAAGAAAAAGCCGCGCGCACGAACGCCGTTCAAGCCGCGTTGAAAGCAGCGGCTGAAGTCCCGTTCCAGATCGCGGGCGCGTGCGCGGACGTTTTGGATCTGCTGCCGCCCGTCGCGCAAAAGGGCAACAAGAACGCGGCGAGCGACGCGGGCGCGGCAGCATTGCTCGCGGAAGCGGGACTGCGCACGGCGGTACTGAACGTCAAAATCAATCTCAACCTGATCAAAGACGAAGGCTACGTTAGCGAAATGTACCGCCGTCTGGAACCATTCACCAAAGGTCGCGCCGAACAAAAAGAAGAACTCGTGCGCGCGGTCGAGTCGCGGCTGTGACTGCGCCCAGTCCAGCTTCTCAACCTATTGCAGCGCAAACTGTGGGCGCCCGAATCCTCGACGGACGCGCGCTTGCGGCACAATTGCGCGCGGAGCTTGCGACGCAGGTTGCCGCTTTTCGCGACGAGTCCGGTTATGCACCCGCGCTGGTCGTCGTGCGCGTCGGCAACGATCCCGCGTCGGTCAGTTATGCCAAGACGATTGACAAATCGTTTCGCGAGGCGGGCTTTGGTTGTCGGCTCGAACTTTTGCCGGATGATGCGACCGTCGCGCAACTCGGCGCGGTGTTGGAGCGACTGAGCGCGGACGAAAATGTTCACGGCGCGATTATGCAAAGGCCTCTGCCCGGTCACATGGACGCCGACGCCGTGATGTCGAAATTCCCAACAGCGAAAGATGTCGAAGGTGTCACTGCGCTGAATATGGGCAAGCTGATGCTCAACACCGGCAATTATTTTCCGACGGCGACGCCCAGCGCGGCGATCACTTTGTTGAAACACGCGGGAATTCCGCTCGCGGGCAAACACGCAGTCGTCGCCGGGCGCTCGAATATTTTGGGACGACCGATGGCGCTCCTGCTGCTGCACGAAAACGCGACGGTCACGATTTGTCATTCGCGCACGCGCGACTTGGGCGAGATCACGCGACAGGGGGACATTCTCATCGCCGCGGTCGGCAAAGCGAATCTCATTAAACGTGAGATGGTGAAACCCGGCGCGACGGTGATTGATTTCGGCGTGAATTTTCCCGATGGTGGAAAAATGCGCGGGGATGTGGATTACGAACAGGTGAAGGCAATCGCGGGCGCGATTACGCCGGTGCCGGGCGGCACGGGACCGGTCACGACCGTGATGCTGATGTACAATACATTACAAGCCGCAAAAAATCAAAGGAGCAATGGACAATAACCAATGAACAAATCGGTTTTCATTGTGCATCAATTATTGTCCATTTGTCATTTTAGAAAATGCCTAACGAACTCGAAATCGCGCGTGCTGCCAAACTTTTACCCGTCGCCGAAATCGCGCGAGCGCGCGGACTCGACGACGACGATATTGAACTGTACGGAAAATACAAGGCAAAGATTTCGCTCGACGTTCTGAAAAAATTCAAAGACAAACCGAACGGCAAGTACGTGGTCGTGA
>JBBSHK010000534.1:0-2648 GCA_038253185.1 Anaerolineae bacterium
ACCCTAGTCGAACCGTCGAATGCGGAGCTCGCCACCAAGCTCGGAATGCAGACGACAGCGAAATGCGAGTTCTATGATTTGATTGTCATTGGCGGCGGGGTGACGGGACTCACTGCCGCGCTTTATACCGCGCGCGAAGGCATCGAGACGCTCGTCATCGAGAAAAGCGGATTCGGGGGTCAAGCCGCGATTACCGAACGCGTGGAAAATTATCCGGGCTTTCCCGAAGGCATCAGCGGCGCAGAGCTCGCGGAGCGTTTTGTCAAACAAGCGCGCCGCTTTGAGGTGGAACTATTGCAAGCGCAAGAGGTCAGGACGATTCGCGTGGCGGAACCCTATCGCGTGGTGATGACGGGCGATGGGCATCCGTACAGCACGAGCGCGATTTTGATAGCAACGGGTGCGGATTATCGCCGCTTGAATGTGCGCGGTGAAGAGGACTACATTGGCGCAGGCGTTCACTTTTGCGCGACCTGTGATGGACCATTTTACAAGGGCGCGGAGGAATTAGTGGTAGTCGGCGGCGGCAACAGCGCCGCGGAAGAGGGGGTATATCTCACCAAGTTCGCGAAACGCGTGACGCTGCTCGTGCGCGGCGAGCAATTGACCGCAAGCAAAACGGGGCAGGACGAAATCTTTAACACGCCCGAAATTCAAGTTCGCCTGAACACCGTCGTCCAAGAATTTCGCGGCAACGGCAAACTCGATACGGTCGTTACCAAGAATCTCAGAACTGGCGAGGTCGAAGAATTACATCCTGCTGCTGCGTTTCTCTTTATTGGACAGCAGCCCAACAGCGAACTCGTCAAAGGCTTGGTCGAACTCGATGCCTATAGCTACGTTCGGACGGGACACGACTTGATGCACTCGATTGATGACCCATTCACATCGCGCCAATGGCCCCAGCGCCCGCCTTACAATATGGAGACTAGCGTGCCGGGAATTTTCGCCGCAGGCGATGTACGCGCGGGCGCGACGCCACAAATCGCGTCCGCGGCAGGTGAAGGCGCGAGCGTGGCAATCGCCATTCGCGAGTACTTGAAACACCGGTGATGCTATTGGAAAAATTTACGCCCACGCGGCGTTACATCGTAATCGCGCTGATTCTTGGGCTGAGCCTGGCGTGGATGGCGTTCAGTCGCGTGCCCACTAACGTGAACGCGGCAACCACGACCGCGCTCGCGCCGCGCGCCAATTTTCGCGCACCCGCGATTCAGCTGAATGACATTGGAGGTAACTCGGTTTCGCTCGCGGATTTCAAAGGCCAAGTCGTGATCGTGAACTTTTGGGCGACGTGGTGTCCTGAATGTCGCGCCGAGATGCCCGCATTGAATCAGGTGTATCAAGCACTGCACGCGCGCGGACTTGCCATACTTGAAGTGAATCAACTCGAATCAGCCACGCAAGTTAACGCCTACACCCAGCCATTCCATCTAACGATGCCGATTCTTCTCGACGTAGATGGCAACGTGAGCTCGCGCTTTCAAGTTCGCGCGCTGCCAACAACATTTTTCATGGATCGGCGCGGCGTAATCCGCAATGTCGTCGTCGGCGGACCGCTGAACGTCGCATTCATTTCGTCTCAAGTCGAGCCACTGCTTTTAGAAACGGCAAACTAATGCTGCCCATTTTGCGAATCGGTCCGTTCGCGCTGCCTACCGCGTCGTTGGTGTATTTACTCGCGTTTTATGTAGGTTTGGAGATTGCCGAGCGCGCGGCGCGGCGTGAGGGTGTGCGCCCCGAATTGGTTTCGAACGCCGCGTGGCTCGCGCTCGGCGCGGGGATCATTGGCGCGCGCGTGGGATTTGTCGTCGAGCATTTCGCCGCCTACCAAAACGATTTCTCACAGGCGCTCGCACTCTCCATTCAAACGCTTGATCCGAATCTGGGCATCTTGATCGGTGTGGGCGCGGCGGCATTTTATTTAGCGGATCGCGACGTGCCGTGGGGCAAACTCTTGGATGCCATTGCGCCCGCGCTCGCGTTGAATCTCGCTGCTATCAGTTTCGGAAATTTTTTGAGCGGGGATGCGTATGGCGCGCCGGCAGCCGGTTTGCCGTGGGCAGTCTATTTGTGGGGCGAATACCGGCATCCGACGCAAGTGTACGAACTACTGGCGTATCTCGCGATTTTTGGTTTGGTGTGGCGCGCGCGCCAGCACACGCCGTTTTCGGGCTTTCGATTTGCGCTGAGCATTGCGCTGCTCGCCGCGATGCGGTTGTTTCTGGAAGCGTTCCGCGGGGACAGCATCATCGTCGCGGGAGGTTGGCGTCAAGCACAAATCATGGCATTTGTCGTACTCGCCATTGCGTTGTTTGCAATCAATCGCCGATTCGAACACGCGGGGAAAAAGATTCGCGCCAGTTTACCAGCGAATCAACAGAGACTCCATCGTAAGACCCGGGCCGAACGCGAGTAAGACGCCCCAATCGCCCGCCTGCGGATTCCCATTGCGCGCGATCTCATCCAGCACGAACAGCACTGTCGGCGACGACATATTGCCGTACTCGCGCAGCACGGCGCGCGAATATTTCAAATCGTCCGGCTCCAATTCAAGCCGTTCCTGAATGTGTTCCAAAATTTTCACACCGCCCGGATGAACGCCCCAGAAGCGAATATCTTGCAGGCGCAATTCGTGCCGCGCCAAG
>JBBSHK010000535.1:0-2643 GCA_038253185.1 Anaerolineae bacterium
ATCGGCTTTTTGCAAAGGGGTGTCCAGCGCGGTTTCAATCGCCAGACCATACTCACTCAACTCGGTCGTGACTTCGGCGGTGAGGTCTGCCATCGCGCGTTCCCACAATCGCTCCGCTTCGTCCGGCGGCATCCCCTTCTTCATGCACTTGAGCGCTTGGTCGTCGAAAACCTGACGCCAATCGGTCTTGGTCTGAATCGCTTTAACGCGCTGTTCGTTCGCCTCGCTGACGGCGCGTTCGAAATAGCGCGAGACGCCCGCGTCATCGATACTCTCGCGCATTTTGCGCTCGCGGGCATCTTCGTCCAGAAGCACCACGCGGTCCGATAGCGGCGCGTATCCAAGCGCGGTCGCCATCGCGTCTTCTTCTTCCTTGTTCGTCCAACCCCACCATAGAATTTTTTTCTGATTCAGCAGCGCGTCGATAAAGCGCGCGCGGTTCGGACGCCGTCCCACATTTTCCGCGACGAGACTAATCAGTCTGTAATATTCGTCGCCATCGTAATCGCCGAACAACTGCTCGAATTTAGTGCGGTTCGCGAGTTCATCGAGCGTGTCATCGAAAACTTTTTGCGCGACATTCTTGTTCAATATTTTCAGACCGGCTTGCTCGTCATCATCGCCCGTATAGCCGTCGAGCAGATGCTCCACCAATGTCGCCGATTGCGCGCCGGACAATTTCAACTCTGACCAAATCTTCTTCGCGGTGAGGTCGCGCACATCGTCGTCATCGCCCTCGAGCGCGGTCTGCAACGCGAGTTCCTCGGGCTGATCGCCGGCGCGCGGTTTGCGGTCGAGGCGCACAGGTTTCCCCGCCTGCTGCATCACATGCGCGAGTTCGTGCGCCAGCAGCCGGCGCCCGTTGGAAGTGGACGGCGTGAATTGTCCGGTGTCAAAGAAAATGTCAGAACCAATGGTGTACGCGAGCGCATTGACGGCGCGCGCCGCGTGTGCGGCTTGAGCATCGGTGTGAATGCGCACGCGGCTGAAATCGAAAATCGTATGCGGAACGGTTTGATGTTCAGTGGTCGGCATCTCTGCCTGCATGACCGCATCTGCCGCGCGATCTGCGGCGCGCTCGTGCGCCTCGTTCGGCTGGCTAATCGTGAGCAACGCGGCTGAATTCGACGCGGGCGACTTTACGTACACGCGACTAAAGCTATGTCCCAAGCGAGATTCCATTGATGCGCGTGTGTTCGCGTCCAAAGCGCGACCGGGTGAATTCAACGCGCGGCGAACGATGGAAGAACTCGATTGCACCGCGAACAGCGGCTCGCGCAAACTCGACGCGTGCGTGTGCGCGTCGCGCCGGCTGCGCGCGGCGCCATTCGTTTTCTCGACGTGCGCTTGTGAATGCGCGCTCATCTTGGCGAATCCAATCCTTTATACACTGTTTGGGCAATCTCACCGCCGATATTTTCCCCTCGCGCGTTCGCGCGCATTTGAAACGCACCCGCGTCGGATATTTCTATGGCGCGAGAAATTTCCAGCGTTGCTGGCACGCCTTGCTCCGTGAAAAGCCGCGTCAACTCGCGCTCGACCGCTTCGCCAATCGAGTAGCGATCGCCCGGCGCGAAGCCGTGCAGAATCAATTCTTCAATCTCTACTTCAACGCTTGAGAAATGTTCGCTTTTCATCATTGGCAATCATGTAAACGCTGCGCTCACCGTCGCGAACCTATTTCCAGCCCTTTCCCTCACAGGGAGGGTCCGAGGGGGTCAGGTCACACTGCGGGGCGCGGTCGGGTAGCAGAGGTTTCCAGACGTTCGTGTTCGATCACATTCTGGACAGCATTTCTTTTTTCTTGATTTCAAATTCTTGGTCTGTGATTACTCCGTTTGCATGGAGTTTAGCCAACGCCTCAAGTAATGAGGGAATGTCTATTGTGTTGGCAGACGATTGACCTACTGGAATGCCACCGCGAGTTGCAGCAGTCCCAAGCAAATCATATGCCTTTTTCGCGTCCCGCGAATCAAAGAAAAACAAATTTCCGGGAGAGCCATCGCGTCTATAACTTCCCCTAGTATCCATTCCATGACCAGAGTCAGTTTCGTCCGCTCTCGGCGGACAGATACTTCCCTTTCTTCTCTCTGGACTTTTATGATTGTGTTTAGTGGTGTTTCCCCTACCCATCTAGTTTTGAGTTCGCTGGTGGTTAGAGCAGAGTCGGGTGGAGGATAGGTTTCAACTATGCGCAACTGAGGGTTGGCAGATTTTGGGTAGACTTCCACTTTTTCTCTTGAAGAACTAAAGAACCCACGTTCCACACCGAAAGTAACACGGATTAGACGTTCTGAAGTTATGACGATGTACCCAAATCTCCAAATGAAACTGCAATTGGATGCAAAAAGAACGTGCTCGCGTGTCCAGAGATGTTCACTTTTCAGACGCTCATAGTCCTCTCGAAAGAGCGGGATGCGGTCGCCTATTGTTTCATTCATTCGGTACTCCTCTTGGAAATTCTCGGGACTCGCTCTCTAGGGAATGTCTGGAAACTCATAATCTACGAACCAAAAGGTGCGGGTTAACAGGAGATTTGGGTGCTTCCCGCAGCTCTTGGTTCGGGAATCCAACTCGCTTGCTTTCGTCCCCCCTCACGTTTTACTTTTCACTCTTCACACCCAATCGCGAATTTCCGCGTCG
>JBBSHK010000536.1:0-2640 GCA_038253185.1 Anaerolineae bacterium
AACGCGTGAAGGCTCAGGTCGATTCTGCGTGCCCGGTCTCCTTGGCAATACGGCTTGCTGCAAAAGACGGGACACGAGAGATTTGAACTCAAACGTTGCAGGGCGAGATTATATCACAGATAAAGTGATAACGGGGCAAAAATAGGTTTAGATTTGGTAAAGATTCGTCAACCGAGGATGGGCGAGGCAACAACGGGATACGCTGAGAACAATGCAATCGACCCTCGCGCCAGTCATTACCAAGCGCTGATGACGGTGATGGCGCGCGACGCTCTGGCGTTGAGAATAAAAAATTTTGGTGGAGCAGATAACGCGTAGAGATTTGATTGTGACGAAGGTAGCACGCGCGCGCTGAACGTTTGTCTCACAATCAAATGTTCTGTATTGTCTCAGACGCGAGAGTACTGTAGAATAATGCCTATCACGGGTACTGCCTCTTCGACACCCTGAAAGGAGGAACGAATGAAGGGTAAGCTCGTCTCAAGTCGGAAACGTCTCGCACGCCGAGTTCCCGCTGTCCCGAGGAGGAAGCGCAAGCCAACTGTGACGCCACCACAGTCAGTGAATGAAACACCCTCCGAAGTATCCACCTCCGAGAATACACTGATTCTCACTTTGAAAAAAGAATACGCCCGGCTCAAGGAGGAAATTCAGCATCAGCTTGCTATGACGCGCGGACACCGCGAGAGCGGCAACGATATCGTGGATGATGCGAACCAAGTTCTCGAGCAATCCACTGGCTTTGCGCTCAAGCAGCAGTTGGAAAGATTGCTGGCACAGGTGGAACACGCCTTGCGGCGCTTTGAAGAAGGTGCGTACGGACTCTGCGAACGCTGCGGTCAACTGATTCATCCTGAACGTTTGCAAGCACTGCCGTATGCCACACTGTGCATCAGCTGTGCCCGCGCGGGCGCCTGAACTCGACAACCCGTCAAACTGAATATCTGAAGCGACTGCCGTTCCGATTTGGAACGGCAGTTTTCGTGTGCCTTCCACGCGCGTGGTTCCTCTTTCTGGTCCGACAACTCAAGCCACAAAGCTCAGCGCGTTTTGGGTTGATAGTATAATTGGCGGAACGTTGGCAACATTCGCCAGCTGCGGATAAAAAATCCTCCAATGCACGAAATTAGATTTCACCCGATCCGCTTGGATGGCTCGCGCGTACAGATCGCGTGGACCGTAGAGCCGGAGACGCGACTCTACCAACAGACTGAATTCACACTGGATTACGGCGACGCGCTTGACCCACAGCAGCTACCGTTGAAACTGTGGTGGACGGTCGTGCTACTGTCTCTGCACAGTCATTGGAATCTGCTGCGCCCCTGTCGCGTCATTCTGCCATTCGCGCCCCCCGCCGCGGAAATTGAGTTTTGGTCGCGCTTGCTCGATTACGAGCGCGCGGCTCTCGAAACATATCGCGGCACCGACGAATTTGCGCGCACGGTCGAACTGGTCGGCGACGGGCTGCTTTTGGATCAAGGTGAACTTGCGCCGAGCGTCGAGCGCTATGCCACCGCGTTCAGCGGAGGCAGAGATAGTTTGGCGCAAGCCGCGCTGCTGTGCGAAGTTTCCTCCAACCCGCTCCTCGTCAATACACAATCCGAAATGCCGCCGAATGTCAGTCACTCCAGCGCCAAGCGCGCGCGGGTGCTAAGTGCGATTACGCAGCGGCGTCAATGTGAGACCGTCGTCGTCAAGTCGGATTATCGCAGCATCTGGAATAATATTTTTTCGAGGAGAATGGGTTACCACCACAGCGTCAACGAAATGACAGACGTGTATTTTTATTGTGCGAACCTGTTCGCCCTCAGCGCGGCGCGTGGAATTCGGACGCTGGGCATCGGTTGCGAATTCGAGATGCAGAATACGTGGAAACCGCACGCGGGCATGTGCGCGAATTTTTATTTCGACGCGAATCCAACCGTACTCGGCGCGCTCTCGGCGCTCCTCTCGCAGTGGCAAACGGAACTGGCATCGTTGTTGTTTCCACTCAGCAGCTTTGAAATTGAAAAGGTCTTGTGGCGGCGTTATCGCGACCTCGCCGATTTGCAGAATTCCTGCTTTAGCATAAAAACGCCCGACCAGATCGCGTGCAGTGAATGTCGCAAAGATTTCAAAGCGTCGTTGGCATTAATGGCGCTGGACATTGATCCCGCCGAATTGGAAATTGATATCACAAAATTATTTCTCAATCCGCCGACGTATCCGCCCAGGGCATCGCCGACTGCGTTCGCCGCGGTAGCATACGCGGCACAGCAGATTGTGCCCTCACACGCGCGGGAATTCTTTCCCGCGCGCACGTGGGCGCAACGTCTGGGAATCAGCAAGCCGCCGGCGTATCGCGCATTTGAAAATATCGCGCGCCATTTAGCCAACTATAATTTTGAATGGGTGGGGCAATATCATCCACAGTTCGTCAAGTACATTCCAAAGCGTTTGCGCGCGCCACTTGACGCGATTTATCGCGAATACGCCACCGAAACGGATCCGACCGACCGCACAGCAGAAATCGCAATGATTGACGCAGGCATCAGTTGGATTTGCGCGCCGCTGTCCCAAGAGTCAATCGTACAGCCAAGAGCCGAACCTGTATAGGTTCGGCTCTGTCATTAACCACGAATGCGCCGGCGGCTCTGCGGG
>JBBSHK010000537.1:0-2631 GCA_038253185.1 Anaerolineae bacterium
ACGGCAGGCGTTGGCGATGCGCTGGATTCTTGCGGCGGCGCGTGCGCGGGGTGGTCGAACGTTCGCGGAAAAACACGCGGGTGAATTGATGGACGCGGCGTCCGGACAGGGCGCGACAATCAAGAAACGCGAAGAAGTACACAAGATGGCGGAAGCGAATCGCGCCTTCGCGCATTACCGATTCTAGAAAAACGAACTGACAGCAAGCCAAGAAATGATTTTTGATTCCTGTTTCAGCGATTGTGTTCACTGAGTTTTGACGGAAGTATAAAAGATAAAAATGGCAAGGCCAGCTCCGATTGAGAAAGTTAGAAACATAGGCGTGATCGCACATATCGACGCGGGCAAGACCACCGTGTCGGAGCGCATCCTCTATTATACGGGCAAGACCTACAAGATCGGCGAAGTGCACGAAGGTACGGCAGTGATGGATTGGATGGAGCAAGAGCGCGAGCGCGGCATCACCATCACGTCCGCCGCGACGACAACCTTCTGGCGCGACCACCAGATCAATCTGATCGACACGCCCGGACATATTGACTTTACGGCGGAAGTACAGCGCAGTTTGCGTGTGCTCGACGGCGGTATTGTCGTTTTCGACGCGGTCTCCGGCGTGCAGCCGCAATCGGAAACCGTGTGGCGCCAAGCCGATCGCTACGCGGTGCCGCGGCTCGCGTTCATCAACAAGATGGACCGCACCGGCGCGAACTTTCAGCGCACGATTGATATGATCATCGATCGCCTTGGCGCCAAGCCGGTCGCGATTCAAATGCCGATTGGCAACGAATCGAACTTTCAAGGCGTGGTCGATCTCATTGCAAGCAAGACCATCCTCTACACCGATGATCTCGGCAGCGATCAGGTCTTGGCGGACATTCCAGAAGATCTGCGCGTCGACGCCGCAGCCGCGCGTGAGCGGATGCTCGAGCAAATGTCTGATGTCGATGACGTGATTGCCGAAAAGTTTCTCGGCGGCGAAGAGATTTCAGAAGAAGAATTGCGCGCGGCGCTGCGGCGCGCGACGATCGGCAACAAGCTCGTGCCGGTTCTGTGCGGCACCGCGTTGAAAAACAAGGGTGTGCAGTTGGTGCTCGACGCGGTGGTTGATTTTTTGCCGTCGCCGATTGACATCAAGCCAGTCACCGGCGCGACGCCGGGCAACGGCACCGATCAATCGCGCCGCGCCGATGAGAACGAGCCACTCGCCGCGCTCGCCTTCAAAATCGTAACGGATCCGTACGTCGGAAGACTCGCGTACATCCGCGTCTATTCGGGCAAACTCGCCGCAGGTACGACTGTATTGAACGCGACCAAGAATCAACGCGAGCGTATTGGGCGATTGCTGCGGATGCACGCGAATTCGCGCGAAGAGATTCAAGAAATATCCGCGGGCGATATCGCGGCGGTGGTCGGTCCGAAAAACACTTTTACGGGTGATACGCTGTGCGATCCGACCAAGCCGATCATCCTCGAAGCCATCAAATTTCCCGAGCCGGTCATCTCTGTAGCAATTGAGCCCAAGACCAAAGCCGATCAGGAAAAAATGGCAGAGGCGCTCAAGCGATTGTCGGAAGAAGACCCGACCTTCCGCGTGCGCTCGGACGAAGAGACTGGTCAGACGCTCATCAGCGGTATGGGCGAATTGCACCTCGATGTTTTGGTGGACCGGATGATGCGCGAATTCCGCGTCGGCGCGAACGTCGGTCGCCCGCAGGTCGCGTATCGTGAGACGATTACCAAATCGGTGAAAGCGGAGGGGCGTTTCGTGCGCCAGTCCGGTGGCAAGGGTCAATTTGGTCACTGCTGGCTTGAGCTTTCGCCGTTGGAGCCGGGCAAAGGCTTTGAATTTGAAAACGCGATTCGCGGCGCGGCAATCCCGAACGAATACATTCCTGCGATTGAGAAGGGCGTGAAGGAAGCGATGGACTCGGGCGTGGTCGCGGGCTATCCGGTGGTGGACATCAGAGTCCGCGTCGTTGACGGTTCGTATCACGAAGTCGACTCGAGCGAAATGGCTTTCAAGATCGCGGGATCAATGGGTTTCAAAGCCGGTGTGCAAAAAGCAGGACCGGTTTTGCTCGGACCAATTATGCGTGTCGAAGTCACTATTCCAGAAAATTTTATGGGCGATGTGATTGGCGATTTGTCGTCACGTCGCGCGCGCGTCGAAGGAATGGACACGCACGCCGGCGGCACAACTTCGATCCGCGCGTTTGTACCGCTCGCCGGAATGTTTGGTTACGCAACGGACTTGCGTTCAGCCACGCAAGGTCGCGGAACATTTACGATGGAATTCGATCATTACGAACAAATTCCGCAGAACGTTGCAGAGACAATTATTGGCGGCAAGGAAAAAGTTCCGGCTAGACGATAAGCAGAATGTCATTCTGAGGAGCCGCACAGCGGCGACGAAGAATCTCTGGTTGGAGAATGTAGAGATTCTTCGCTGCGCTCAGAATGACAATGTGAAATTATCAAGGAGTAATCATCAATGGCGAAGAGTAAATTTGAGCGAACCAAGCCGCACGTCAACGTAGGGACGATCGGGCACGTGGATCACGGCAAGACCACGCTGACGGCGGCGATCACCAAAACGCTGGCGCTGCGCGATCCTGCGCACGTGACCTTCCG
>JBBSHK010000538.1:0-2629 GCA_038253185.1 Anaerolineae bacterium
TGCCCGGGCAGCGGCGGTCGACTTCCTGAGGGACGAGTGAAAGGCACAGATCCCGCGGCGAAACGCCCCAACCCACGCGCGCCAACAAACACGCCGAGACAAAACACCAGCAAGACCGCGACGAGGATGCCGAGTACTCGCGCGGCGCGGCGTAAGTTCTGGTTCTCGAACAGATTCCGCATGCTCTAATTGTTTCTCATCACGCGCGTCCGCGCCCCGACGAACTGCTGCGCCAGCACCGCCGCGACGAACAATGACCCAAGCGTGAGTAAGAATTCCAGTAGCGGAAACGACTCGACCAGCGCGCTGATCGATTCCGCCGGATACATCGAGAGCAGATCGGGACGACTCGCGAACAGGGAAACGAAGTCGAGCGCGCCGCTGTTCTGGAACGCGACCACCGTTTCAAAAGCAAACACCAGCAACAGTGTGGCAGCGAGCAGCGCGGCGAGACCCGTCCAGACGGGCTGCGGGCGCGGCGAGAGCGCAATGCGCCGGCGCGCGTGTTCCTCGTGCGCCAGTGCTCGTTCGAGCCGCGCGGCGAAGGTCGGCGCGGGAGCGACGCGTTCCATTTCGCCCAGCGCGCGATTCATTTCCGACGCGTGCGCGATTTGTTTTTGGCAGCGCGCGCAGGTGGCGAGATGCGCGTCAAGTTCCGGCGTCAGCCCCTCCTGATAATTTTCAATCTGGTCAAGATTGAGATGGCTCATATCTTTCCCTCCAACGCGCGACGGAGCTTGAGTTTCGCGCGGCGTAAACGGGTCCTCACGGTATTCAACGGCAAACCCATCGACTCGGCAATTTGCTCGTAGGATAACTCTTCAACATAACGCAGCGTGATGATGGTCTGGTCGAGCGGCGGCAACGCGGCGATCTGGGCGCGCACCCGCGCCCTCAATTCGGAGGATTGAATCTGGTCGAGCGGTGACGGTTCGTCGTCCGGGATCGCGGCGAGATCAGAATCTTCACGCTCGGAAAAATCCGAAAAGAGCTGCGGCTTTTTGCGCGCTGCCCATTGTCGGCACAGATTTAACGCGATCTTGAAGAACCAGGGTTTGAGCGGCAGATCGAGTCTCGTGCGCGGCAGCGCGTTCAGCGCGCGCACAAAAGTATCTTGCGTGATATTTTCCGCTTCCATCGGATCGCGGGTCAACCGCCACGCGAGGTTGTAAATGGGCGTGAGATACCTTTCGACCAGCTCACGGAACGCGAGCGTGTCGCCCTGCAGATAACGTGCCGCGAGTTGCTCATCGCTGTCCGCCCCATGCATCGCCCCTTTTAATATCATCGGCAGTTCGTCAAAAAGTTTCGCGCTCGCGTGCCGCCAACGCGATTCGGCAAGTAGGAATTAGTGATTCCATCATATGCGGATTTCGAGATTGCGTCCATCGCTCCAAGCGCCGCACGATTTTTTGTTGACACGGCGCGCTTCTGGTCTATAATCAACGCACGGCTCCATGCTCTGTTCAAGATTCCTCAATCTAGTCAGCGCGACGGCTCTCATTCTACTCCTCGCTGTAATTTCATTCGGTTGCCGTGGGCTGCCACCCGCGCCGGCGACTCCGCTCCAACCTAATCTGAGCGCGCTCAACGCTGCGACCACCGGCACTCCCGCCGCGGGACCTCTCACGCTGACCCTGTGGCACAGCGAAACTGGGGCGGCGCGCGATGAACTGGGCGCGCTGGCGCGCGATTTTCACAGCGCCTATCCCGAGATCACCGTTAACCCGATCTATGTGGGCAACTCAGATGACCTTGCCAAGCAAGTGACCGCGGGAATTGCATTGCGACACGCACCGGATCTCGTGCTCGCGACGCGGCGTGACCTGGCGCAATTCGCGCGGCTCGGCGGTTTGACTCCGTTGGACGAATTGGCAAGTGATCCCTCCATCGGACTTTCTGAAGACGATAGAGCGGACTTGCTGCCGGGATTGATCGACGAAAGCACTTTTCCCGATCTGGATAACAAGCTCTATGGTTTTCCATTTGACGAAGAGGGGTTGGTACTTTTTTACAATGCAGAGATGTTGAAAGCAATCGGGGCGGATGAGCCGCCGACGACCTGGGATGACTTTGTCGATCAGGCGAGCAGGACGACACGCGAACAGCAGTACGGCTGGGCGATGCCCTTGCGCGCCGATATATTTAACGCGCTGCTCGCGAGTCAGGGCAGCGCGCTGCTCGACAAGCCGGAGCGCCGCGCGCTCTTTGCCGAGAATGCGGGCGTCGTCGCCATGACTATGTGTTCTCAACTCTACAAGTCCGGCGTGGCGCGTCCGATGCCGAGTGACGACGCCGCGTTCAAAGAATTCGGGCAAGGGCACTCGGCTTTCTTGCTCGACTGGATGACACGCCTCGGCGCATTGCAAGCAGCGCAGCAGCGCGCCAAGACCCACTTTGAAATCGGCGTCGCCGGATTGCCGCAGGCAGACCCCAATAGTCCCGCGATGCTGATTCGGGGCTATGATCTGGGCATTCTAAAAATGTCGCCTGCCCGCGCGCGCACCGCCTGGTTTTTTATCCGCTGGCTCACCTCGACTCACCAGTCCGCCCGCTGGACGCGCGCTGCCGGCGCGCTGCCATTGCGCGTCTCCGCTCTATCGGAACTCGCGCACGATGTCGGAAGCAA
>JBBSHK010000539.1:0-2625 GCA_038253185.1 Anaerolineae bacterium
ATTGCCTCGCGCGGCTCGCGCGTTCGTGAGTGGCGCGAGCGGCTGGGCGATTGTGATGCTGCCGTGGTTTGCGCGGAATTATTTGACGGTCGGCGGAATTCTCGCGCCCGGCGGAATGCGGACGTTGTTCCTTAGGAGTTACGACGAATTGTTTCGGTTGAATGTCGCCGACCTGACGCTCGCGCGTTATCTGGCTTGGGGTAGCGCGGATATTTTCGCTTCCAAGATGGCGGCGTTGCGATTTGATTTGCTCGTGTTGCTCTTGGGCGCGCTGCAACTTTTCCTCGCGCCGCTCGCGCTGATCGGATTGTGGCGGCTGCGCGCGCGCGCCGAGTTCGCGCCGTTGTTGCTTTATGCCGCGCTGTTGCTCACGACGATGGTGCTGTTGTTCACCTTTCCGGGAACGCACGGCAGCATGTTGCATTCTTCCGCCGCGCTGGTGGCATATTTCGCGGTGGCGGTTCCGTCAGGACTCGACGCGGCAATCGAATGGATCGCGCGACGCCGACGCACCTGGGAGCCGCAGAGTGCCAAAAAATTTTTCGCTTGCGGCTTGACCGCGCTCGCGCTGGTCATCAGCCTGTTCGTGTATTCGCAAGGTGTGTTCGGTAATCTCGTCGGCGTTGTGGAGGCGAAATCACTCTGCGACGGTGGAGCGAACAACGCGCCGCAGTGGAACGCGCGTGACATTGAGTACGAAGCAATTGGGCGGGAGCTCGACGCGCGAGAGGTCCCTCCCGCGCAAGCGGTGATGACGGTCGACCCACCGTCGTTCGCGAACACGACTCACCGCGCTTCAGTTTATCTGCCGACCGACGATACGAACGCGGTATTTGCGGCGGCGCGAAAATTCGACGCGCGCTGGATGGTGTTGCAGCCGGATCATCCCGCGCCGCTGCACACGTTGTATTGTGCTGGCGCGGGTGTTGACGGGCTCGTCCTCGTCGCGCGTTTTCAAGATGGACTCGGACGACCGGTGATGCTGTTTCAAATTCGTCAATAGAAAATGCCGTTCAAGGATTTCGATGTTTACTGGCAGATCGCGCGGGCGCTGCTGCAAGGCGCGAATGCGTACGCGCTGCCCGAAGCGTACTACCCGCTGCCGTTCTATTTTCTTTTCCTGCCGCTCGCCACATTGCCGCTGCCGCTGGCGCACGCTCTGTGGACGGCGATCGCGTCGGTGGTTTTTGTGGTGATACTGCGACGCCGCGCGATCTACGCGTTGTTGTTTATGCCGGTGCTGCTGAGCTTTCTTATGGGGCAAATTGCGATTTCGATGCTGGGAGTTTTTGCCCTGTTGCGCTCCGGGCGATTTGGTGGCATCGCGCTGGCATTGTTGCTGTTGAAACCGCAACTCGTAATTTTGGTCGCGCCGTGGGTGATGTGGCGTTGGTGGAAATCGGAGCGGCGTCAATTTATTTCGTTCGGGCTGACCTTGGGCGCTTTGGCACTCGCCGCATTCACGTTCCAGCCGGATTGGTTGACGCAATGGCTGGCGGTCAGCCCTGAACGACTGCGCGCGGCTCTCTCGCCCTCGCTGTGGGGCGCGTTGGCGTTTTTGCCGATGCCGCTGTGGATTGCGCTCGCGGGAGGCGCGACAATTCTCCTCGTGTTGCGGGCGTGGCGCACGCGCGATTTCGATTTGATCGCGGTTGCGAATTTTCTCGTCAACCCGGTGATCATTTCGTACGATCTCACCTTGCTGCTTGCGACGTTGCGCGGGAGATGGACTCTGCTTTTGTTGACTGTCGTCTCGTGGGTTTGTTTTGCAATCAGCGCGGGGGGGTTGGTACGAGGCGAAGGGCCTTTTGTGCTGACAACGCTTGCGGTGCTCGTTGTGTTGTTCATCCAAAAGCGCGCGGCGGTGCGACCGCGCGCCTTGTCGCAATGCGGTTACGCACCCGCGCCGGTGGGAGATTGAGATGCTGAATTCTGAGTTGGCTCGCGCGGATTTGATACTGCGACGTTGGCGCGTGCCGCTACTAATCGCGCTCGTCACCGCGCTGTTCGCCGCGCTCGTTCCGCTCGTGGCGCGAACTTTTGATAATCAACCGCTCGGTGATTTCACCGTGAGTTTTTATCGCGCGGCGAATTATCTGCTGCGCGGTGAGAGTGTGTACTTTAACCGTTATCCCAATCCGCTGAACGAGCGCGAGTATCCGCCGTTCAATCCGGTTTATGTTTTGTATCTCAACGTGCCACTGGCGGTTTTCCCTTTGCATATTGCGGAAGCAATGCGCATGCTGCTCGATCTGGTGGGGCTGGCTTTCCTCGCGTATCTCACCACGTGCTGGGCGCGTCTGGGCAGCTTGCGTTACGCAGGCTGGCTCGCTCTCGCGCCGTGGCACTCGAATATGATTTTTGACGGAAGCTGGGGCATCTTGCCTTTTGTCGGCGCGCTGTTGTGCTTCTGGGCGGCGCGGCGAGCCAATGGAGTGCTGATGGGCGTCGGTATCTGGCTGTTGCTGGTCAAACCGCACATCGTCGCGCTGGTCATTCTTGCCGCTCTTATCCTCGCCTGGCGGCAGAAAATTTTTTTTAGAATGAGCGCGATGCTAGTCGCGCTGCTGGCGATCAGCACACTGGCTTATCCGAGTTGGCTGATTGAATTGAAGGACCTTTACG
>JBBSHK010000540.1:0-2616 GCA_038253185.1 Anaerolineae bacterium
AGAACGTCGCTCCCAGTAATTTATACGCATCGGATTATCCTCGGGATGTATCGCCCTCCGCCGGAATTTTCCCCTCGGACGTAAAACAATAGGTTGTGACACTCGACCAAGCTTGCAATGTCCCGCAATAGCCCTGAAGCCAAGAATCGGTTGAGACGCTTGTTCGTGCGTGATGGTCGGCTGCGCTCCGGCTGGCGCGTCGCGTCGTTCGCGATTGTGAAATGGCTGCTGCTATTATTTGCCTCGCTGCTCGTCGGCGTTGGGTACAGCCTCTACTTTTTTTCTCGATCATCGAATACCTCCGGTGTTCGCGAGGCGATAATAAATTTCGCGCTCAGTCCGACCGGTCTTTTCATTTTTGAAATCGTCCAGCTTGCAATCTTGCTCGCCGTCGTTTACTTGTGGCGACATGCGCTCGACCAGAAGTCTTTGCGCTCGCTCGGATTGCAACTCGCGAACGGCTGGTGGAAAAAATTTCTGCTCGGGGCTGGATTGATCGCGTTGACGTGGACGGCGATTTTTATTTTCGCGTTGTTCACTTCAATCGTAGCGATCACGAATTTTCGCGTTGACGCGGTGAGTGCGCTGAGCAGTCTGGGCTGGGCGACTCTATTCAATCTGCTCGTGGGTGTGAGTGAAGAACTCGAAGCGCGCGGTTACGTTCTCCAAAACCTATCCGAAGGTGTTGGATTCCCACGCGCGGTCGTAGTCTCCGCGCTGTACTTTGGCGCGCTGCATCTCACGAACCCGGGCGCGAATGCAAGCTCGGCGCTCGGCACCGCGCTCTTTGGGGTGCTCGCCGCAGTCGCGTATTGGGCGACGGGAGATTTGTGGATGCCGATCGGGATGCACGCCGCGTGGAATTTTTTCGAAGGACCGGTCTTTGGATTTTTGGTGAGTGGACTCGATCTCGGCGGTCTTTTTCAATTGCGCGTGAATGGACCCGAATGGCTCATCGGTGGAAGTTTTGGACCGGAAGCCGGCGCGCTGACGATGGCGCCGCAAGTGATTTTGATTTTGCTATTGTTGGTTTGGGGAAGAAATCGGCAACGCTCGATCAGCCGCGACTGAACCACAAAGGCACATCGCCAAGGCAGTTGGCGCAGTCACGAAGTAAAATGCGACCAATGATCGATTGCATTCATTCCGCGTTGATCGCCGCGCGGCCCGCCGCCATTTCATCCAGCCACGCTTTGTCCTCGACGCGCAGCAGAAATCGATTGAATAACTGTGCGAAACAAAACAGCGCGTAGATCGCGCCCATCGCCGCGAGCACCAGACCCGGATTCAACACGCTGGTCGCCAGACCCGCGACCGTCAGTCCTACCGGAAAACTGAATTGCGCGATCAGACGACGCACCGCAAACACGCGTCCCTGCAACTCGCGCGGCGTTTGCGTCTGCCAGATTGCTTGCGAATGCGCGTTCAGGATCGGACTCATAAAATCCATAATGAAATTCATCGCCGCCGTTAAATAAAGCAATGGAGACAGACCGAATACCACTTGCGCGAGACCCGCCAGAATCATTGGAATCAAAACGCCGTACACGCGCCGCCGCTTCAGTCCACCCCACACGCTCGTAAAAAATCCGCCGGCGACACCGCCGATGGCACCAATCGACGCGATGAGCGCGAACGCGGTTTCTAAGGTGTAACCGCGCGCCGCCCAATCCGCGGCGAGATTAAATTTGACCAACAGCGGAATGAACGCGCCGATGGGCGAACCGAGAAAGTTCACCACGGTAAAAGTGCCGAGCAACCACAGCATCGGACGGCGGTGCCAGATGTAGGTCGCGCCCTCTTTCACGTCCGCCCAAATACTTTTCTTGACCGTGCCGTCCTCCGCGCGCAAATCGGTACGCTGCGGCGACGGAATGAAAAGAAAAATCAGCGTCGCACCCGCGAGAAAAAAAGTGATTGCATCAACTGTGATCGCGAGCGGTGTGCCGTCCGACAACGGCGCGAGATAAGCGCCGACCGCACCCGGCACGAGTCCCTGACGCGCCAGTCCCGGCAGCGAAATCAGAAATGCCGCAATCGCGGGCGAAAGAATTCCGGAGAGCGACCAGATCGACTGCATCATCCCATTCGCGCGCGGCAGTTGCTGCTCCGGCACGATCATCGCGTATGAGGTGTCGAACGCCGAGCCATGAAATGAGCTCAAGATGGACGCGAGCACCGCGATAATGAGTAGCATCCAAAGCTGCAGCGCGTGCGTCACGATCAGCGCGGCGACGATCAAGCTGAGAACCCCGTTCGCAAAATCGCCGGCGATCATTGTGCTCTTGCGGTCGTGACGGTCCGCCCACGCGCCCGCGACCGGCGCGATAAAAATCAGCGGCAGCCCGAACGCAATGTTGAACACAGTGAGCGCGAACGCCAACTCTGGTTTTTGTTCGGGACGCGGATACAACTCCTGCGCCAGCAGGATGTTGATGGCGAAAACGGTCAGCGCGGTGCCAAACACGGACACGGACTGCGTGAGCCACACAATTACAAAAGTGCGAAAGCCGTTCGGTGGTGGTTGATAGGACATGGTGAATGGTGAATAAGGAACGATGAATGGTTGATGGTTGAAGGTTGAAGGTGAAAGCACGCAATGTCTAACTTTTTACT
>JBBSHK010000541.1:0-2615 GCA_038253185.1 Anaerolineae bacterium
CGTATTTCTCCCTAATCAGACGCGCTAATGTACCCTGATAATCCTGCTTGAGATCATCAAAAGCTGGAGTTGGCGCACCGGAATCATTGATGAGCCCAAGAAAATGGAGAGTATGTAGTGCCTTATCTTCGTGACTCGACGCGATGCCTAATCGCCTAAGTAGCTCATTATCAATCTGGGTAGGATGCCAGTCAGGATCACGAATGAATTCGACGAGTTCTGCGATTCCCTTCACGCGCGCGTCGGGGAACCGCAATTGCACATCTCTCATCTTCGCGCACATATCATGCCTCTTGCGGGGTCGCTTGTGCAATTACTGCCTTGAATGCTTGGTAGCCTTTCTTTGTAAGTGCCCACTGCTTTCGTCCATCTTCAATCCCTAGACGCGTAATCGAACCTCGACTAGCCAGATGATTTGCTATGGATGATAGGTTCTGCGGAAGTGGCCATTGGACACGTCGGAAATAATCCGAGATTTGACTTGTATCGGTGCGATTGACATTTTCAAATTCCAGGCGATACGCAAGCACCGCCATTACGCGTAACGTCGTATTATTTTTGCGCATTTCTGATGCACGTTCTTCCCAACTGGGGACTTCGGCGAATAGATCACTTGACATCTCTCCTCCCTCAAATCTCAAATTTTTAGCCTTTATCATGTAGCGTAGAACGCCACAAGAAAATCATCAACACAATCTCGCGTTGTTTATCTTTGTATTAAACATATCCTACCACAAATTCAGAAATCGTCAATAGAACTCTTGTTCTTCATAATTGAGATTAGAATCAGACTATTTTGATTTTTCAGTGGTCACTCGGTGAGTAACATCGCGAGTTGCTTATGAGCACGCTCAAGCGCACCAGGCTGGACCGAGTAGCGACCGTCGCTATTTTGGACGACATGTTCTTGGACGAGTTTCTGTAGTTGTGGTCGGACGGTGCCGCCGGGCAAGCTGGTGCCGTCCTGAATTTCGCGTGGCAGGACGGCGGCTACCGCCAAGTCACCAGATCGCTGCGAAAGTGCTAATCGAGCGAGCAGATATACCAAAATTTTCTGTTTTGTCGTGAGTTTATCAGCCTCTGGCTTGAAGTAGACACGCCCGCTCTCTACTTCGACCGTGGCGAATGGCACTACCATCCGTGCGAGCAATGCGCGCCGTGTTCCCTCAATCTCTTCAGCCCTTTTGAATATCTCGTCAAGCGGATCGTTCGCCATGTTCGTCTCCTATTCACTGTTATAATACGTAGTATAACATTAGTTATATTGTTAATGAATAATAGTCTATATTAAATCATATTATTTGAGTACGGCAACGAGACACTATCGTTTCTGCACAATAGGAAACGACAATATTGCTGTGTTCGCTTACGAGATTATGCAGCGGAGACTACATTCTCTCTAGCAAAATAAGTTTCGCAAGAAGGGAGCGGACGAGGGCAGCGAAAAGGTCAAGCGCGTTCTCGTGCAGGTCAAGAGCGGCGGCGTCAAACGCAGCGACATTGCGACATTGAACAGCGACCTTCAACGCGAAAAAGCGGCGATGGGTTTGCTCATCACGTTAGAGCCGCCGAGCGCGCCGATGAATGACGAAGCCGCGCAAGCCGGAGCATATCATTCGCCCTACGACGGAAAAAATTATCCCAAGATTCAGATATTGACCGTCGAAGAAATTTTGCGCGGTGCGGAAATAAAAATGCCGTCGTCACAAATCGCGACCTACAAACAAGCGCAGCGCGTCAAGACCAAACAAGGCAAACAACGTGCGTTGGATTGGTAGGGGCGGTTCATTCGCAGGGGCAATTCATGAACTGCCCCTACACCAAACAATAACCATGAAATACGATCCCAACAAACATCATCGTCGTTCAATACGATTGAAGGATTATGATTATTCGCAGGCGGGTGCATATTTTATCACCATCGTCGCATATCAACGTGAAAATTTGTTTGGCGAGATCGTGGATGGCGAGATGCGGTTAAGTGATGCAGGACAAATTGTAGGGACGACGTGGATTGAAATTTCAAATCATTTTCGAAATGTCGAATTAGACGAATTTGTGGTAATGCCGAATCATGTTCATGGGATTATTGTCATTCATGAGGACAGGCGCGACGTAGGGGCAATTCACGAATTGCCCCTACCCAATGACGCCAATCGGGTAACGCGCCGCAAGATGTTCTTGCCCAAAATCATTGGTTATTTCAAAATGAATGCGGCAAAACGAATCAATGTAATGCGTGGTACATCGGGCGCACACCTCTGGCAGCGCAATTATTACGAACGCGTCATTCGCAACGAAACCGAATGGAACGCGATTTGCCAATACATCGCGAACAATCCCCTGGATTGGCGGCCCGATGGCGAAAACCCGATCTATTATCCGGTCGTTGGCTTATTGCATTAAAAAAGAAAAACCAGATGTCTTCATGACATCTGGTTTTTAAATTTCTAGCGCTTGGTGTACTGCTTTGCCTTGCGCGCTTTTTTCAGTCCGGGTTTCTTGCGCTCTTTTTCGCGCGCATCGCGCGTGAGCACGCCGACCTTGCGCTCCTTGGGACCGAGCGTGTGAAACGTATCGTTCCCGCTTAGATCGACGCGCGTGTTCTCTTCGTC
>JBBSHK010000542.1:0-2604 GCA_038253185.1 Anaerolineae bacterium
AGACCGTCGGCTCCAGGGCGCTCAGCAGGTCGCCCTCAAATTTGGTGTGGCGTGGATGTGAAAGACTGACCAGATGGTCAGAGCCGACTCGCAGCACGCGCACTGGCTCGCGATCTGTGGATACGAGCGCTTCCCACTTGGCATCTTCTATCGCGCCCACCTCGACGACAATCGGACCGCCACCATCGCCGGGCGCGATGTAATAATCAGCGCGCAGCTCTCTGGCATCGATGCCGTAAATCGCACCGACAAAATATGCCTCGGTCGTATGCCGGAACCCCAGCACGCCGTCTGTATCGGGGTAGTGTTGACGCAACCGCATATTGAGCTTGTGCCGGAGGTCTCCAATGATTTCTCTGTCTGTAGTACTTGCCATTTTTGCTCCTTCGTTACTCCTTCCCAAACACCCGTCAAGGCTTTCTGGCGGTGGTCCCGCGACGATAGCCTTCGGGTCGTTCGCCGCCCCATTGCTGATAGAGGTGACGCGCAACCGCTTGGTCCTCCTCCGGAACTCCAAAGAAATGCGGATCGCGCTCGACGCCACTGTCATACGAAAAAACCATCGCGGTCGTAGCATTGCCAATATTATCTGTGACCAAAAGCTCGCGCAGAAAACGAACTCGTTGTGTGTCCATCGATTATCTCCTTTGAAACTGTGGCGACAAACAGAAGAATTTTTTACGAGGCGACCAAAATAAAAAAACCGACACATTGGCATTTTTGCTCAAGGTCGGTTTCACTCGTCCCGCTCTGCGCCCTTTCTCAATCCGGGGCATTCACGACCATTTGCGATGGTGATGAAAAATCAGGGGACGAAAAAATATTCAGCTGGTGGCAAGTTAGCAGGCCTATTGCACCTTTATTGTATCACGCTTGCGCCATATGGTCAATACACGCCGCGGAAAAAGTTTTAAAAGCGGCGCGGCTTGCGACCGCCGCGCGCTTTGTGTTTCACTTCACGAAAACGCGGACCGGGTCCGGCAGATGTGCCGCCGCGCAAGTCGCCTCCGCGCGATTGTTCTTCGCGTGAACGCGCCTCGCTCACCTGGAGGGGGCGCGTGTTGAGCATGTGACCATTGTACAAAGAAATCGCTTGAAGTGCCTCTGCCTCGTTCGCCATTTCCACAAAAGCAAATCCTTTGGGGAGTTGGGTCGCGCGATCAGTAATCACCTGCGCGCTCACTACGTGCCCCGCGCCCGTGAACAGATCCGTCAAATCGCCCGAAGTGGTTTGAAAGTCGAGATTGCCGACATACAATTTACTACCCATCGCTTGATTGCTCCTTTCAAGTAAGGCGTTAGCCCGCCCACTTAAAAAAATCAGGCAGGACTCCTTTGCTTGGAGCCTGCCTGACCCGTCTTCACAATTTGCCGCTCGTTTCTCTGAGCGAATTAATTTCTTAATCCTTGCCAAGGTAACCGCGCGACATCGCCGCGCGCCTCCCTCGTCATCTTTGATAATAGCAGTATGAATGTGAAACTGTTCGCAGGGTTAGCTCAACTTGGCGACGTTGGTCGCCTGAGGTCCCTTTTGACCGTCCTCGATATTGAATTCGACTTGGTCGCCCTCGTTCAAGCTGCGATAGCCGTTGCCGGAATCTTGAATCGAAGAAAAGTGGACAAACAGGTCTTTGCCTCCCTCGTGGGAGATAAAACCATAGCCTTTAGCGGCGTTGAACCACTTGACGGTACCATTAACTCGGTCTGCCATTTTTTTGGCTCCTTTCTTGGGAATATGTCGGATACAAAATTTTCGGGAAAAAGAAAAAGCACCGTCGCTCGAAATTTCCTGAGAGAGCCCGGTGCCCTTCGACTTCAGAAATTATTGTTCCGTACAGAGATGATTATATGCATTCGTCAATTCCTGTCAAATCGCGCACCAGGGCTGTTGCAGTGGATTTCTCTTGTCATGTCGAACGGAGCGAGCCATCTCGACCGAATGAGCTATCGAGATTTCTCGTCGCAAAAACCGCTCCTCGAAATGACGTAGAGACGTTTTCAGCGCTTGTCAACTGACTTTGCAACAGCCGTAAATCGCGCACAGCGCGCTGTACAAGTCTGTTTCATTCGCGCTCACCCAAAGGAGGCGCATCGCAATCGTTCTCATCAGCGCCTCGAAAAAATCAACATCATTCCGACGTTGAAGCCGACTCTGACGAGAATTGATTGTATTCGTTCGCAACCCGGTTGCAATCACACATTGCGCGGGAACGATTTGAATCGATACCATCGCGCGATGTCGCTCGGACGTGTACAGTACCGCAGGGGTGACAACGATGTCCTATCGACACCCACTCCCTTTTCCCTTATCCTGAACCGCGTTCTTGTAACAACTCAATAAATCACCCGGCTTGTTCGCCTTCCCGAGGCGGACACTTGTTGCCTCTACATCACCCCCTGCCGCAGAAAGCGAGCTTTGTGTCAAACTTTATAAATTCGCGCCTGTTCCTGTTGGTCAGACGAGGCGAGGACACCCACCTCCCGATGGATCGTCCGACTCATGGTCCTGCTCCTCTTTGTCGTCCTCGCGCTTTATCCCTCGAGCGCCAAAGCGGAGCCTTATCCACCGTATTGGATGGGCGGCGCCGGACCCGCGGTTCACTA
>JBBSHK010000543.1:0-2594 GCA_038253185.1 Anaerolineae bacterium
ATGCCGGCTTTATGCGTGAACGCGGTCACGCCGGTGATGTAATTGTTGAAAGGAATTGAAACGCCGACCATCTCCGCGACCAGCGCATCAACCTTACGCAATTTCTTCAGCCGGTATTTTCGTTTGACTAACGCTTTGTTGTAACCGTACATCCGCGCGACGAAACCACCGAGCGGCGTGATCCCATTGCGCTCGCCGATGCCGAGCACGCTCGTGTCAATGTGCGTCGCGCCGCCCTCGAGCGCGCTGAATGAATTCGCGATCGCGCAACCGGTATCATTATGTCCGTGAAATTCAATGTCGCTGTTGGTCACGCGGCGCAGCGCGCTCACGAGTTGAAACACGCGCATCGGTGTGGCAACGCCGACCGTGTCCGCGATGCCGAGCCGATTCACCACGCCAAGTTTGTCAATGGCGAGATACACGCGGAACAAATCGCGTTCTTCGCTGCGGAAAGAATCTTCTGTGCTGAAACGCAATTCGATGTTCGGCGCTTGCGAGCGCACCCACGTCAGCACCTCGCTCGCGAGTTCAATGATCTCGTCAATGCTCTTGCCGTGCGAAAATTGGCGCAGCATCGAAGACGTGCCAATCACGACGTCGAGTCCACCAACGCCTGTGTCCAGCGCGATCGCCGCGTCTTCCTTGTGGCAGCGGATGTGTGTCAGGATTTTGGTCTTGTAGCCGCGCCGCGCGATCAGCGCGCAGTCGTCGTAACTTTTGGGCGAGGCGAGCGGGGAAGTCAGCTCGATGTACTCGACACCAAATTCGTCGAGCGTATCGGCAATCCGCAGTTTTTGCTCCGTCGTAAAATTCGCGCCGACGAATTGTTCGCCCTCGCGCAGCGTTGATTCGATGATGTTAAATTTGTCCAGCGACATGGAACCTCCATTCAGAAATTAACAGGTTGCAAGTCATCGCTCACGCTTCAACTTTCGTGCGTTCGAATTCGCTCAACACTTCTTCAATCCGATCTACCGCGATGTCCAGATCACTTTTCTCGATCACCAATGGCGGCAAGAGACGCAGCACAGTCAGTCCGGCGGGCAGCGCGAGCACGTTGCGCTCCATCAACGCGTGCAGCAGCGGCGTGACTTTGATTTTCAATTCAATGCCAATCAACAGTCCCATACCGCGCACTTCGCGAATCAGCGGCGACTCGATCCGTTTTAATCGTCCGAGCGTGTATTCGCCCAACTCTGCCGCGCGGGCAGCAAGATTTTTTTCGAGCATAAAATCAATCGCCGCGTTCGCCGCCGCGCACAGCACCGGATTACCACCAAAGGTCGTGCCGTGAATCTGCGGCTCAAGGGCGCGCACGCGTTCACTCAACAGCACCGCACCCATTGGCAAGCCACCCGCGATAGATTTCGCCACACTGACGAGATCGGGCTGAATATCGAAATGTTCCGACCCGAACATTTTGCCGGTGCGCCCGAACCCGGTCTGCACTTCGTCAACAATCAACAGCGCGCCGCGTTCGCGACAAAGTCGCGCGAGTCCTTCGATGTACTCGCGCGAGGCGGGGCGCACGCCGCCTTCGCCCTGCACAATTTCGACCAGTAACGCGGCGGTGTTTTCGTCAATCGCCTGCGCCGCGCGGTCGAGATTCTCAAAGGGAATATGTTTGAATTCCGGCACGAGCGGCGCGAACGGCTCGCGGTATTTCGGTTCCCACGTCGCCGAGAGCGCGCCCATGGTGCGCCCGTGAAAGCCGCGCATCATCGCGACGACGCCGGTGCGACCGGTGTGATAGCGCGCGAATTTGAGCGCGCCCTCGATCGCCTCCGCGCCCGAGTTGCATAAAAAGACGCGATTGATGTTGGCGCGCGGCGGCGCGATGGAAACTAATTTCTGTTCGAGCTGCGCGCGTTGGTCGTTGTAAAAAATTTCGGTGGCGACCATCAAGCGCGTGGCTTGGTCAGCAATCGCGCGCACCACCGCGGGATTCGAGTGTCCGACATTGGCGCTGCCCTGACCGCCGACACAATCGATGTATTCCTTGCCGTCGCTGTCCCACAGGTGCGCGCCCTCACCGCGCACAATCGCGATCGGGCGTTTGGAATAAACTCCGCTGGTGTATTTCGATTCGAGTTCGATGATTTGTTGTGTGTTCATTACGGTCGCCAGTCGCCAGTCGCTAGTCGCCAGTAGAATGTTCTGACGGCTGACAACTGACTACTGTTCACTCCTATCGCGTCGCGACCAAAAGAATTCCGATTGCCGCGAGCACAAAGCCGATGATGTATTGCCAATTCACTCCCTCGCGCAAGATCCATATGCCGAGCGTCGCGGCGATCACAATACCGCCCATACGAATGACCGGCGTGCCGATGGAAAGATTTACGCCTTTCGAAAAAAGTAAAAAGAGAATGCTGCTGAACGTGCCGAACGCAATGCCGGTCACAATTGCCCACAAGACCCCGTCGCGCGTGATGACGAGCGGCTCTTGGGTCCGCGCCCACACGACCCAAATGAGTGGAGGCAACGTCGCGACGACCGCGTAGATCAATGTGCCGAGACTCGGACTCATCCGCGCCGCCGATTGCTTGATCGAAAAATCTGCAATCGCCAAAATGATCATGCCCGAAATA
>JBBSHK010000544.1:0-2593 GCA_038253185.1 Anaerolineae bacterium
CACCGTTGCCGATACATTGTGGGCGCCGCTCGTGTTTTTCTTGATGGTGCGCGGTTTGCAAACGCGCCAGCTCCGGTACTGGGCGGCGGCAGGAATCACTGCGGGACTCGCGCAGTACTTTTATCTCGGCATGCGCTTGCTGCCGATCATGGTTGCGCTCTATCTGTTCTACTGCTTCCTGCCAGAGTGGCGCACTGTGCGGTCGTGGCTGGCACCCGCGGCAGCGTTAGCCGCGGGCGCGCTGATCGTGTTCTTGCCGCTCGGCTTGTTCTATCTGCAACATCCGAACGAATTTACAGGACGACTGCAATCGGTCAGTATTTTCTCGTCGGGTTGGATCGACCGCGAGGCAACTCTCACCAGCCGTAGTATCCTCTCGATTTTGCTGGAACGCACACGCGAAAAATTTCTCTGGTTCAATGCGCTTCCCGACATTTCGGTATTTTACGGGACGGGATCGCCGCTCCTCGATGCAGTGAGCGCGATTTTGCTTGTATTCGGATTGACGTTTGCGCTCTATCGTCTGCGCGACCGTTCCTTTTTTCTGTTCGTAATGTGGTTCGTGGCGGTGATGCTCTTTGGCGCGATTCTGATCATCGACGAAAATCTCAGCGAGCACGCGGTTGGCGCAGCGGTGCCGCTGATGTTCTTTGTCGCGCTGGGCTTGGTTAAACTCGCGCAAGCAGTGGGAAAAGTTTTTGCCGCGCGCCCGCGCATCAAATGGGCACTGGTCGCCGTCGCCGTCCTCGCGTTAGCGTTCATCAACATAAAGTTTTATTTCGGAGAATATACGCCGAAGCGAGTGTATAGCGGCAGAGGCGCGCTGCTCGGAACGGAAATGGTCCGCTATTTTCACGGGCAGACGGGTGATTTCAAAGTCTATTTTTTTGGAGCGCCACGCGACTATTTAAATAATCCCATGATTCAGTTTGGCACTCCCAATCTCAAGGGAATGGATGTGGCACAGCCGCTCCAGGGACCGCCCGATTTTGTCGATCGCTCCCTGCCCGCGCTGTTCGTCTTCGAGCCATTCCGCGCAGATGAGCTTGCCTTTGTGCAGCAGGTATTTCCGGATGGCGAGCGAATTGATTTCGAACAGCCGGATGGTCAGCAACTTTTTTTCGCCTACAAAGTCGCGCAGCCGTGAAGACGATCACCTCCTTTGGCACGTTTTCTAACTTCGAGCGATCTTCGCCGATGTAGTAAACCCAAGTCTGCGTAATGATTACTGCTGAGACCAGCCGCGCTACGTCGCATCGCCGCAGCCTGACAAGTATTTTGATACTGATTGCGCCGTTCGCCGCGTTCGCATTGGGGTGGTGGGCGCAACGCGAACTCGACGCGAAGGGGCAAATCCCGCTAGCCGTTCTCGCATTCCTATTAGCGACGCTCCTCCTTGTGGTCTCCACGTGGAACGTGAACCTCGAACGCGCGACCGCGCGCGCGGCGATTGGGGTTGAAACTCCGCTTCGCTTGCCCCTCGTAGCATTGTCGTTCGCGTTGGCAGCGTTGGCATTCGTCAGCACCGCGCCGGAACGATTCACGCCTGAAGGAGTGATCATCTGGCTGCTCTCCATCGCGATGTTCGTGTACGCGCTGCCGCACGCGCGGGATTTGAATCTGCTCGCGCATGTGCGCGCCATGAGACCACGCGCGGGAGTAATCGTGCGGTGGGAAATTCTCGCGCTCGCGCTGATCACCATCGTCGCCGCGTTCTTTCGCTTTTACAAACTCGACGCGATTCCGGCGGAGATGGGACCCGACCTACCGCTCAAGTTCTTTAATGTCGAAACGATCCTGAGCGGCAATCCGCTAGTGTTTTTCCCTTCGTGGCCCGGTCGTGAGCCACTCTTTTTTTATTGGGTCGCCATCTTTGCCGAGTTTTTCGGCAACAGTCATCTCACGATCAAATTCGCCGCGGCGCTCGTCGGGATAGGCACGCTCCCGGTTTTGTTTATCGTCGCGCGCCGCCTGTTCAACGCGGAAGTGGGGCTGTACGCGTCGGCTCTGCTCGCGGTCAGTCATTGGCATATCATCCTGAGCCGCATCGGCTTTCGCGCGATTCTGATGCCATTGTTCATTTTCGTTCTGACATACGTGCTCGTGCGCGCGCTCGACGCGCCGCGCGATTTCAATTTTGCTCTGGTTGGATTGTGGCTCGGCGCGGGGCTGTACACTTATAACGCGTGGATGATGGCGCCGCTCGCGTTCATCGTCGCGTTCGTGCTGTATTGGGTCGCGCGCCACGACTTGCGCGGATCACATCTTATACGCTATGCTCTTATCGCCGCGGTTGCCGCGCTGTTGGTGTTTATCCCACTGGCGCGCTTTGGCTATGAGCATCCGGAGATTTATTTGCGACGAGTGGCGTCGCGGCTCACGTCGCAAGAGCAGCCACTGCCGCCTGACCTCGCTGGCGTTTTCGCAGACAATCTGATTCGCACTTTTGGAATGTTCAACTATCGCGGCGATTCGGTGTTTGTGCAGAATGTGCCATTTTTGCGCGAGCTGGGTTTCGGTACAGCAATTCTGTTTGTGCTCGGCTGCGGCTATGCGCTCGCCCGCTGGCGGCGCGGTCATAATTCCATCGTGC
>JBBSHK010000545.1:0-2593 GCA_038253185.1 Anaerolineae bacterium
ATCCCATCGGCTGTATCATATCGCTCTACATTTTCTGGAATAACTATGCGAAACTTTCCACTTGAGTCTTCAACAAGTGCAAACTTACTGCCCTCCTCACCTCTTGAGATTCGATACTGACTTAGTTCACCCAACCGCGTCCATGTCTCGATTTTCTGAACAACGCTTTGCTGTTCAGGCGAAGACAGATAGCCAACAATCATATCTCTATGATGAGACCACAGGGATTGTGGAACTTCATCTACAACATCCCAATTTGCTTTTCCAAACTTTTCGAGACGTTCTTCGACTGAGACAATAAACCTGTTAAGCTTGCGTTGGTGTATTCGGTGCTCCGCGCTTGGTTTGGTGTTTGCGACTGTAAAGATTAAGCACCATGTGTCTCGTACCTTCGAGAACAATGGTCCGGTTTCAACTAATTCCAAGATAGTCGTGTGTCCAAGCAGAAACCTTCGAATATATAAGCGATCATCCTTGCGAAGGAAAGTATCGGGAGTGATATAACCTAGAAAACCACCAGACGCCAAGACCCTCAATGCTCGCTCGATGAACACCGCATAGGAATCAAGAGTAGATGTTTCTCCAACTTGATAATGAGTCCTAATGTATTGCTCATCATTTGAATCAAGTTCGGCTCCCCAAGGCGGATTGCCAATCACACAATCAAAACCGCCTGCCTTCATCGCCTCTGGAAACTCGCGTTCCCAATCAAAGGCATTCACGCGTTTCATTTCTTCCGCGTCAACCATCAACTTGCCCGCGAAATAATCCGGTCCGATGAGACTGTTGCCGCATTTGATATTCGCGTCGAGGTTCGGCAGCGCGCGCTCGTGCAGACCTTCGAGCATCGGCTGCAAGGTCTCGTCGCTCTCGCCTTCCAACACCTTCAACAGCAGCGAAAGTTTCGTCACCTCGACCGCTTGCCGATCAATGTCCACGCCAAAGATATGCGTCGTCAAGATGCGTTTGCGTTCGGTCGTGGTCAATTGATAATCGTTTTGTAGGGGCAATTCATGAATTGCCCCTACACGCGTCGCCACGCGCACCGCGCCCGCGCGCATTGCCTTTTCGACATCGTGCTCTGTGTACCATTTCAAATAATAATCGAGCAGGAATTGGTACGCGCCGAGCAGGAACGATCCCGACCCACACGCCATATCCAACACACGAAACGTTGGTAGTAGGGGCGACCGGCTGGTCGCCCTCACATTTTCTTCAATCCACTTCCCGACCGTGTTCTTGACAATGTAATCCACGATGTATGCGGGCGTGTAATACACGCCGCCCGCTTTACGCACTTCGGGTTTATCCTCGATGCGCGCCTGATGCGTAGGCGTAAGATGAATGACCTTGCCAAGAAATTGCTCGTACACATTGCCGAGAATCTCGACCGGCATAATGTCGAAACGGTACGGCGAACGCGGCGAATACAGATTCGTAATAATCTCGCGTAGCGGCGCATCGTCCACCGCGAGTTTCGGCGTGAGATTGTCGCCGCCGCGCGTAAAGTCGAACAAGCCCGAATTGTATTTCGCATCCGCGAGACGAAAGCGGCGCACCAATTCCGCGTAAATATTTTCGCGCTCGGTTAGCTTGAGCAGACGCTGGTATTCCTCGATGCCGCGATCCTCCGCGATCCGCAAAAAGATAATGCGGTCAATCGTCCGCTGCACCGAGTCATTCAAATCGTCAGTCGAAAGTTCGCGATTGCGAATCGCCATACTCCGCGCGAGCACGAGCCGCCACGCTTCAATATCTTTGAGAAATTCGGCGTCAACGGGACTCGTGCCGCGCTTGCTCAAGCCGGTCTGAACGAATTGATCGAATGAACCGCCGAGTACCGCGGGTTTGGAAAAAATATCCCACAGCTCGCGCCAGCGATCGGCGTATTCTTCAAAGGCGAATGTATTGATGCGCGCAATCGTCGGGCGATCATTGGCGCGCGGTCGAACGCGGCAGTCGTAGACGGCGAAACGCTCAAAGTTGGTGAGGAGGGAGAGAGGTAGTTTGCCATTCCAACCATAACGGCGGAGTTGATACGCGGGGTCTTGTTCGCTATCTACGGCGACGCTCGGCTTTTTGGCTTCGGTGTAGAATTTGATTTCTTTGCCAACGCGAAACGCGTAATCCGGCGCTTTGCGATGTCCTTCGATCTCCAGCGAATCTTCGAACACCACATCGCGATATTGCGGCGCGGCGTGCTCGGTGTTGTGTACGTCCCAGCCGAGCGCGAGAAAGAACGGATCGATCAACGCCTGTCGCGCATCCGCCTCTTTGGCGGCAGGCGCGCGATAAAGCGCGCGGTTCGTCTGATAATATTTTACGAGCTGCGCGATCTCGTCCTGCGATTCGGTGAAGGTCTTGACCATATCGAGCGACGCTTGAAATTATACTCACGCCAAAGGCGAAGCGTCAAGCGCGCGCTAACCAAAGCACAACGCGAGGTGATGAGCCTCGCGCTGTGAGCAGTTCATATAGACGAATCAAATAAAACTCGTATGATGTGTCATTTCGAGGAGCGAAGCGACGAGAAATCTCAGCGGTGTGGAAACCGAGATTTCTCGCTCCGCTCGAAATGACATCGACCGACATA
>JBBSHK010000546.1:0-2590 GCA_038253185.1 Anaerolineae bacterium
GGTAAATTAATGGTTTGCAATAAGCAAGGACTGAATTCAATCAGAAATCCTAAATCATAAATAAGCAATGAGGCGCATATGGTTGGTGGTGGTCGTTCGGTTGGACTCATTTTAGTCATCGTCGGCGTCGCGATTTTTTTGCTCGCCGCGCTGTTCGTCGGTTCGGGTCTTGCGTCGGGGCGGACGACGTTGCCCGCGACGATTCTTGGCGTCGGCGTGTTTGGACTGATTCCGCTCTTACTTTTCGGTGGCGTCGGCGCGTATGTGTTTGTGCGCGGCAGCGCGGAAGCGCGCGAGTACGCGGATGTGCAAAAGAAGGAACGCATTCTCGGAATGATCCAGGCGCAAGGTAAAGTGTCGCTCAGTACAATTATGGTCGAGCAGCATTTAACACGCGAGCAGGTGCGCAACGATATTTACGATCTGGTCAATCAGGGACTGTTTAGCGGGTATATCAATTGGAACGAAGCAACGTTCTATTCCAAGGACGCAGGCAAGGTCGGCAGCAACAAATGTCCGAACTGCGGCGGCATTCGTGAGCTGGTAGGCAAAGGCATTGTGAAATGTCCGTACTGCGGCGTCGAGCTTTTCATCCCGCCCGACGCGCCGCAAACAACTGCGACGCCGGTGCCGCCACAATCGATTCCCGCTGCCGTGCCGAACGCGCAGGCGACTGGTCGCCCACCAAGTGCGAGTTCGTAGGGGCGCACCCTTGTGGTCGCCTACCAAGGAGGTGAATTAATTTAGATGGCAGATATGCAGCAAACGATTCAGAATATTCAACAGCAGATTCCCGGTTACGCCGGCTACCAGTCGAAAGAACATCGCCGCGACGCCGACAAAGTTTTGCGCGAGCGACTCGCGACGCAGTACAGCGCGCAGCGCGATCGACTGAATCGCGTGATGCAAGAAATCGCGAAATCGAATCAACTCAGTGCGGTCAGTGAGCTCGAAGGCGCGAATCTGCAACTCCAACGTTTCATCGCGCGATTGCAGACCGCGCCTCGCGGCTATGCGGGTTGGTTCGACGCCGCGCAGATTCAAGAGGCGGACCTCGACCAGCTGTATCAATTCGATAGCTCGCTCGCTTCAGGTGTCGATGAGTTGAAAGCCGCCATCGACGCGGTAACTACCGCAGTCAAGTCGGGCAAAGGTTCAGGCGATACGGTGTCGCGTTTGCGCGAGACGCTCGACGCGTTGAATGCACGACTCGACGCACGCGAAGAATTCGTGGCGCGCGGGAAACGACCCTCCGCGTCTGCGTCGCCGCTCGGCGTGCTTCAGCCAAAAACCAAGCCGTCGCCCGAAACATCCGCGCTGGGACAATTGAAACTCAATGATGCGGTGTCATATGACGGAAATGATTATCTCGTCAGCGGACGGATCACGTACTCGGTCGCGTCAGGAACGTTTAACGCCTACCAATTGAGCGACCGCGACAAAAAACGCTGGCTGCGCAGTGGTCCGAACAACGAATTGTCCGTGACTGACGAGGTCGCCTTTAGCGTACCGTCGGAATTACCGGACGCGCTCAGCTACGGAGGAAAAAATTACAGCCGCGCGGAACAAGGCGCGGCGAATGTCAGCGTCGAAGGCGCGTCGGGAACTAAACCGGGCGCGGTAAATTATTCGCGCTATACTGCGGATGGGGGTGGCAGATTGTGGGTTGAAGACTGGGGCAGCGAAACGAAAGTTCAGGCGGGGCAAGTCGTCGATCCATTCGAAGTCAAATTGTATCGAAAACTATAGTTCGGTCACTGGGGCAATTGGTCACTCGGTTGCGAATTCTTGACCGAATGACCTGATGACCAATCACCTAGTGACCCGGCTTTAAGGAGGAAAAATTTATGGCAAGCATTCTCGATCGTATGACAAGCATCCTGCGCGCGAACGTCAACGATGCGCTCGACCGTGCAGAAAACCCGGAGGCGATGTTGAACCAGATCATGCGCGATATGCAAGACGCGCTGCGCCAAGCCGATTCGGACATCGCGGGACAGATCGCTGAGCAAAAGTTGATCCAGTCGGACCTCGACGCCGCGCAACAAAACGCAACGGCGTGGAACCAAAAGGCACAGCTCGCGGTATCCAAAGGCGTTGACAGCCTCGCACGCGAAGCCCTCTCACGCGCCAACGATTACTCGGATCAGGTACAGATTTATCAGCAGCAGCTCGACGCGCAGGCCAGAGCTGTCACCGAGCTCAAGTCCAAGCGCGACCAGCTTCAGAGCAAATACGAATCCGCGCAGCGCAATAAAGATATGTTGATCTCGCGCGCCAAGCGCGCGCAAGCACAATCGCGAATGACCACCGCGACGAGCAAAGTCTCCAACTATGACTATAGCTCGGACCTGCATCATATGGAGCGGCGTATTCAGGAAATGGAAGCGCGTTCGGACGCGCAGTCCGAAGTTGCCGCGTCACACACTTCGATAGACGACCAATTCAACAAACTGGGTCACGACGACCGCGTCGAACAACAATTGGCGGCGCTCAAGGCGCAAGTGGGGAAACAATAGGACTGAGCAATGAGTGTTGAGGACTGAGCAACCACTCAGCGCTCAGTCCTCATCGCTCTGCACTGGAGACA
>JBBSHK010000547.1:0-2588 GCA_038253185.1 Anaerolineae bacterium
TACACTAGAAATTGAGACGCGGGGCGACTCGACTCGGATTTCGTAACTCACGTTACGCACTTACAGATAAACACCGGCTAAATTCTTCACCATCCGCGTGGAAATTCCCCCGAAAAAGGGAACGGTGCGTAACGTGAGTTAGTAAAAGGTTTGTCATTTGCTATGAATGATTTTTCATGTGAGCACCCTGCGCCCTATGGACCCGGGAGCGCACCGACGTGGGAACGGGGTGACAAAGATGCGGTCGGCACAGCGTACTCCACTTCGAGCCGAGTCTGGTTCACGCTTTCGCAAGGTATCCTGAACGAAGTCTTCTATCCGACGATTGATCGCCCCCAAGCGCGTGATTTGCAATTTCTCATCACGGACGGCGAAACTTTTTTTCACGACGAACGCCGGCTCGAAACAACCGAGGAAGCACTATCTGCTCACAGTCTGGGCGTGCGCGTCGTCAATGCCGACCCGGAAGGACGCTATCGCATCGTCAAAGAAATCATTGCCGACCCGCACGAGAGCTGCATTCTGATTCACGCACGAGTGGATGCCGCACCCGAATGGCGCGAAAAATTGAAATTATTCGTACTCTGTGCACCGCATCTCGAAATCGGGGGCGCACACAACAATGGTCAGGTTGCTACAGTAGCAGGCCGGCGCATTTTGACCGCCTACAAGGCGAGCACCTGGCTCGCACTCGGGGCGACCCTGCCCTTTGCGCGCTGCTCGTGCGGCTACGTTGGCGTGAACGACGGGTGGAAAGACCTCGCAGAAAATTTCCGGATGGATTGGACGTTTGATTGCGCGATGGATGGGAATATCGCGCTGATGGGCGAGATAGAGCTGACGCATGCCGCTGAATTTACGTTAGGGCTCGCTTTTGGCAATTCGTACCACAATGCCGTAACGACGCTCTTCCAGTCGCATGGTATTCCATTTGACAACCAACGCAAACGCTTCCTTGAACAATGGCATCGGACGAGCCGGCACATGGTTCAACTGGAAGATCAGGTCGGGGACGGCGGCAATCTTTATCACCGCAGCGAAAGTGTGCTGCTCGCGCACGAAGATAAACTTTATCCCGGCGCGCTGATTGCGTCGCTCAGTATCCCGTGGGGCGATTCGCACGGCGACGCGGAGGGGAAAGGCGGTTATCATCTGGTCTGGACACGCGATTTGGTCAATACTGCGACCGGGCTGCTTGCGACCGAAAATACTGTGACGCCGTTGCGCGCGCTCATTTTCCTTGCCATTGCCCAGCGTCCTGACGGCGGCTTTTACCAAAACTTTTGGGTAAATGGCGAGCCGTTTTGGCACGGCGTGCAGCTTGACGAAGTGGCGTTTCCTGTCTTGCTCGCATGGAAACTGCATCGATTGAGAGCATTGCGCGACTTTGACCCTTATCACATGGTCTTGCAAGCCGCGGCTTATCTGGTGCGCAACGGACCTGCAACGCCGCAGGAGCGTTGGGAAGAAGCCAGCGGCTATTCCCCTTCCACACTCGCGTCCAATATCGCCGCGCTCACCTGTGCCGCGTGTATGGCAAGGGAACGCGGCGATGAGGCGAGCGCTAATTTTATGCAAGAGTACGCGGACTTTCTCGAATGTCACGTCGAAGCGTGGACGGTGACGACCGAAGGGACTTTGGTCCCCGGAATCCCGCGCCATTTTATTCGCATCACGCCAAATTCAGTGGACGATGTCCAGCCCGACGAAAATCCGAATCATGGCATTTTACGCATCGCGAACAAGGCGTCCGGTGAACAAACCGAATTTCCTGCCAAGGAAATCATAGACGCGGGATTCTTGGAGCTGGTACGTTACGGCATCCGTAAGCCGGGCGATGCGCTCATGGAAGATTCGCTGAAAGTTATCGATGCCAAGCTCAAGGTTGAAACGCCGTTCGGTCCCGTGTGGCATCGTTACAACCACGATGGGTATGGGCAGCGCGCGGACGGCGGTCCCTTTCAAGGCTGGGGGCAAGGTCGCGCCTGGCCCCTCTTGACGGGCGAGCGGGGTCATTACGAACTTGCGGCAGGCCGTTCAACGCTGCCGTACCTGCGCTCGCTGGAGCGCTTGGCATCGGCTTTTGGATTGTTACCCGAGCAAGTGTGGGATGAAGCGGACCGACCCGAACAAAATCTTTTTTTCGGCAAACCCACCGGCTCGGCGATGCCGTTACTGTGGGCACACGCCGAATACATCAAACTGTTGCGTTCGACTGCCGATGGTTTCGTGTTTGATTTGATAGCGCCGGTCGCCGAGCGCTTTCAAAATGGACATCGCCACGCGCGGCTTGAAATTTGGAAACCGAATCGCCAGGTGCGTACGGTCAAAGCCGGTTGGACTTTGCGCGTACAGGCACCCGCGGGGTTCTGGCTGCATTGGACCAGGAACGAGTGGCAAGATACACAACAAACGCGTTCGAATTCAACTGCACTTGGCATAGAATTTGTTGATATTGAAATCGCGCCCGATCAAACTGCTCCTATTCGATTTACTTTCCATTGGATAGTCGGAGATCGCTGGGAAGGACGCGAGTTCGTCGTCACGATTGCTTTGTAACCAGGAGTGGTTTTCGGGAAAAAAGAAAA
>JBBSHK010000548.1:0-2586 GCA_038253185.1 Anaerolineae bacterium
CCTCCGTTTCGCCCGCTCGTGATACAATGGCTCGCCTATGATTGAATCCTTTTCGCCTCTTTCGACTCTTCAGAGCAGCCAGCGTGAGATGGCGCTGCTGCTGCGCGTCGCGACTGCGGCGAACCGCGCGGTGAGCATTGACGAACTCGCGCGCATCAGCCTCGAAGCGGTCCGCGAGCTGATTCCTTTTCAATTTGGTTTCTTTCAATTCGTCGAGCTTGCGCCGGCGCGCTTGCGCCTCGCGCATTCCGTTGAGTTGCCAGAGCCGCTCGCTTTTTCTCTAAAGAATTTGCACGTGGCTCCCGAATTTTTTTCGAAAGTGGATGACCCTCTCTTCGCGGTCGAGGCGTTGTCCGAACTGAGCGACGAGATTCGCGCACTGCTCGCGCTGCACGATTATGCAGATTCGATGGTGCTGTCGCTCTCGGTGGACGGGCGAGGCGTGGGGTTGTTGAGTTTGGTCGGCACGTCTCGTGAAACGAACGGGATGCCGTCGCAGCAAGTCGCGTACCGCGATTTTCTCCACACGCTGGCGGAAGATGTGAGTCTTGCCTGGCAGCGCACTCGCCTGATAGGGCAACTGAAAAATTCGGAAGCGCAGTATCGCAATTTTATCGCCAACAGCCGCGATGGTTTTTGGGAACGCGATGCGAACGGCATCGTAACCTTCATCAACCAAGCGGCTCTCGATATGATCGGTTATTCGGAAGAAGAAGTGCTGGGCAAACTTTTCCCGCTCATCACTCTGGATTCGCCCGAAGCGATCGAGTCGATCCGTCAACGGCTGCGGCGCGAGGGCTTTATCCTCGATCAGCACTTTACCGCTCGTCATAAGGATGGGTCGCTGCGAGAATTCAATTCGACCATTCGCACCGTACAGGATGCCGACGGTAAAATTATGCGAGCCCAGTCCATTTTCCGCGATGTGACCGAGCGGATCCAGCGCGAGCGCGAACTCTCTCGGCGAAATCAAGAAACGGGCGCGCTGAATCAGATCGCCGATTTGCTGAGCTATCCGATCCTGGCGGAAGCGTCGCTGAACGCGGTATGTGAACAAATTGCCACCCTGACCGGAATGGAGAGCGTTGCCCTTTTCATGTTCGATTGGGCGGGGCGGACGATTGATTTGATGGCACACTGTAACTTGAGCGCGGAGCTACGGGACACGTACGCGCATTTTGATCTCGACCTGAATCAATTAGGCCCCGACCTGCTGCCGCACGCTGACGGCGGTGGTCTCCTCGAATATCTGGTCGCGACGAAAAAAACACTGGTCGTCGAGGACTTGCGAGAGATTGCGCTCTGGGATTTGTCGCGGCTGATGGAGTCCGGCTATCGCTCCGGTATCGGTACGCCGTTGCGTTACGGCGATCACGTTTACGGCGCGCTGCTGGTCGGCTCGCGCACGCCGCATTCCTTCACCGCACACGATGCGACCTTGCTGGAAAATGTTGCCACGCGCGTCGCTCTGGCTCTGAGCACTACAGATTTATTCCACACTATGCAGCAGCGCGTCGCTGAACTCGAAGCGATTGCTCGGGTCGGCACCATCTTGTCGAGCAGCGCCATGCCGGAAGACCAACTGCCCCAAGTCGCGAGCGAAATCGCGCGGGCGCTCTCAGCCGGCATTGTCAATTTTCATCGACGCGCCGGGAGCCCCATTCCAGTCCAGTCTGCGCGTGCCCAGCCGCAGGTCAGTATCCGCTTGGTCAAAGGCGAGTACTTGAACGAGGGCGCGGCGGTCGGCTATGCTCATCCCGAATTACGCAATCATCCAATCAAGATCGACGAACGCTTGTCGCGCATTCTCGACCGTCGGGAACCCCTCCAGATTGAAGACATTGAACAGCATCCTGAATTGCCGGAATCGTACCGCGCGCGCAAGCGTGAGGAAAACGCGCGCGCGCTGCTCTGTGTTCCAATGGTGGCGCAGAGTGAATCACTTGGCATTCTGAGTATCTTTTTGCTCGAGCCGCATCGCTGGAATCCGGCTGAGGTCCAATTCGCCCAATCGATTGCGAATACCATTTCGGTTTCACTCAAGAACGCGCGTCTGTTGGAATCGCTCAAGCAAGAACGCCGCGATCTCGAAGCGACTTTGAACAGTGTCTTTAGCGGGGTGTTTACCACCGATGTCGAGGGCAATATCCAGACGTTCAATCGCGCTGCCAGCGACATCACCGGCTATAAGCTTGAAGACGTGCGCGGAAAAAATTGGTCGGACACAATGGTGCGGGTCGGCTCCGAGCACAAGCCCGACCTCCTGATCTTTGAAGCGATGCAACAAAACCGCGTCGTGGTCGCTCTCGCGCCGCGCACACTGGTGGCGGAGGATGGTCGCGTGATTCCGCTGGGCGAAGCTGCCGCGCCGTTGCGTGACGCGGAGGGCAAACTGCGCGGGGCAGTCGGCGCGTTTTGGGATCTGACTAAAGAACATCAAGCAGAACAAGCCAAGCTTGATTTTCTCACCAAAGTCGCGCACGAGCTCCGCACCGGACTCGCCGGGATGTTGATCGCCGCGCAGATGTTGGAAGACCCGAGCGTACGCGGCGCGCGGCGCAAGCAAGTGCTCGCCGGAATGTCCGA
>JBBSHK010000549.1:0-2576 GCA_038253185.1 Anaerolineae bacterium
AATCTGGGATTTAACCCGACGTTTCTCGATCTCGCGCTGCTGCTCTTTTTCGTAATGTGGATTGCGCGCGCACTGACGCGGCAGGACAATCAAAAATTTCGTTTCACTGCGCTCGGTCTGCCGATTGTCACCTTTATGGTGCTCGCGATATTTTCGTTCGTGGTCGGCATGTCGCACGCGGGCTTGCAAATCGCCATTGTGCGGCATTTCGCCGAAGTGCTGCTCGCGCTCGCGCTGTACTTTGTGATCGTGAATGTTGTGCGTGACGTTAATCGGCTCGAACGCACGGTGCGCGTGCTGATCGTCGCGGGCGCGGTCTCGGCGACGCTCGGAATTATTTTTTACTTTTTGCCCCATGACCTGACGATTCGTTTGCTCTCGCTCTTGCGCGTGTTCAAATATCCGAGCGGAAATGCGGTGCTGCGTTTCATCGAGGACAATCCGGAGAATGCGCTGCGCGCGGTGTCCACTTCGGTGGACCCGAATGTGCTCGGTGGGTTGATGATTCTAATGGCAGCGTTGACCGCGCCGCAACTGTTCGCCGCGCGTCCGCTCTTCCGTCGTCCCGTGATCGTCGTCATCTGGCTCGCGATGTTTCTCTGTCTCGTGCTCACCTTTTCGCGCGGCGCGCTGCTAGGTTTGGGCGCGGCGTTGTTTGTGATGAGCGGGTTCAAGTACCGCCGCATGCTGCCGCTGTTGCTCGCGGGCGCGGTGGTTTTTTATTTTGCGCCCTTTACGCACAATTACGTCGCGCATTTGTTAGAGGCGTTCGCGGGTTCGGACCGCGCGACACAGATGCGGCTCGGTGAATACAAGGACGCGCTGATTTTGATTTCGCGCTATCCGCTGTTCGGCGTGGGCTTTCTGGGCACGCCCGACGTGGATACCTATCTGGGCGTGTCGTCGGTGTATTTGTTGATGGCGGAAGAGATGGGGTTGGTCGGAGTCGCGGTGTTCTTGTTGACGATGGCGCTGTACTATTTCCGCGCGGCGCGCGCGTGGTTTAATGGACTGGCGCGCGAGGAGCGATTGTCGCCGCTGTTATTGGGAATTACCGCCGCGCTGATTGGCTCGATGACTGCCGGTCTGTTCGATCATTATTTTTTCAATCTCGACTTTCCCCACTCCGTCACCCTTTTCTGGTTATTCGTCGGGCTGGGAATGGTGACGATAGAATTGAAAGCAAAAGCTGATGGAGTCGTTAATGCAAGGCGTTCTCAATGACACGCCGCGCTGCCCATATCCGTCTCGGTCTCTCCAGCCACCGGCATGAACTGCCAATCGTAACTCGTCGCGTGCAGCGTTAATTTCAAAACGCCAAAGACGTTTTCGATCTGCGCCTCGCTGTTCGGGCGTACGCTGAGGAACGGGTACGCCGACGCTCCGCCCGTGCCCACCACGAATTCGCGAATCCCCTTCGCGCTGTCAGGTTCACCGTCAGGATTTTGCGGCGCGAATCTTTCGTAATCGTGATCGTGCCCATTCAGCACCACCTCCGCGCCGTAATCATATAACGCCTGCCACAACGCGCGAAACGTCACATCGCTCCCGTGCGGTCCCGAGCTAAAGCGCGGCTTGTGCCAGTACGCCAGCGTGCAGGTTTTGGGATTCGCCGCCAAATCTGCGCGCAGCCATTTTTCTTGCGGTGAACCCAAGCTCGCGACGATTTCACTATTCAGCGCGATGAGGTGCCACGCGCCGAGGTCATAGCTGTAATAACTTTTGCTCGCATCGCCGGCCGCTGCGCCAAAATATTTCAAGTACGCGGACGCGCTCCCCGTACCATAATCGTGATTGCCGGGAACGGGACGCGTGCGCGTTTTGAATCGTCCCCACGACGGCGCGTAACAATTGGTGAAATCGCTTGACGTTCCATTCGGATACACATTGTCGCCAAGAGTAAAGACCGTACCGGAGATATTGTCGAGTAATAACGCGGTCGCCTCGTCGCCATTCGAGACACAGCTTGCAATATCTCCCGCGCCGACGAACACGCGATCATTCGGTGCCGGCGTGCGCGCCGCCGTCGTCTTTGCAATCGTGGCGGACGCTGCTGGGGAGGGCGCGCGCACAGTAGAGTTTGCGACTTGCGTGGGCGTACTTTGTGCCGTGGTCGCGCTGGGCGTTGCACGCGGCTCAGGCGTGGGTGCCAGAGTCGGGGTGGCGGTGACTTGAGTGGGAGCGGAGAAAGCAACCTCGTGTTCTGACTCTGCCGTACGCGTCCAAATAACAGCCATCGCAACGGCGAAGCAGATGAGAATTAGGATTGGAATTAGCCAGCGTGCGGGTCGAGTCATTCAGGCATCCTTGTCATCCTGCCCTCGCAGACGCGAGTGGTCGCGTGTGGCAAGTGCAATCACTAAAGTTATACGTCATGTCATTCTGAACGCAGAGAAGAATCTCGCCTACAGAGATTCTTCGTCGCAGTCAACGCTCCTCAGCCTGACAAATATTCTGGATTACCCAATGTGCAACTCTTTTTGTCATTTCGAACAAAGTGAGAAATCTCGATGCGCCTCACGCTGAGATTTCTCGTCGCAGACTGCGCTCCTCGAAATGACAGTTGAAAACGCGAA
>JBBSHK010000550.1:0-2573 GCA_038253185.1 Anaerolineae bacterium
CATAGAAAAAGTCCGCGCCGAAATTTTCATTCGCGGTCACGTGCTCGAATTCGTCAAGCAATAAAACGACGCGGCGGTCTTGAGCATCAATGCTGTCAAACAGATCGCTCAAAATAAAATTGTCGATTGCCTCGCTTTGACGTACCTCGCGCAAGATTGATTTCAGAGCGGTCTCTGCCAGCTCTCGTTCCATTTGGCGCGTTAGATGTTGCCACAGGCGCACGGGCGTGGTCGCGCGGTCCACCATCGCCAGATCCACATACACGAAAATATATTTGTCGAGGTCCAGCCCATGCGCACGCCGCACCTCGGCGTCCGCGACATAACACAGCAGGGAGGTTTTGCCGATACGCCGTTCGCCGACAATCGAGCTGGACTCGAATTCGATGTTACGCAAGCGGCTGAATAGTTGCTCGACTTCGCGGCGGCGTCCAAAGAAACGCGAGGCGTCGGAGATGGGATTACCAAAGGTAAATGGATTGGCTAACATCAGAAGTTAATAATTGATCCACGAAAGATTGATCTACGAAAAACACGAATCTTCACGAATAAAAAGCAGCCAACGAAATTCGAAAAAAAGAAAATTCTAGTCGTTCGTTTTTTTTGGCGGAAAAAATTATCACGGATAAACATCCGCGCCCCATTCGTTGCCGGAGGTGAGCTGCCGACGGACCGCGAGGTTGCCGCCCAAATCTTCCAGCAGCCACAGACCGCCCTCGACACTATTCGCTACACACACCTTGTTCTGTCCGCAAGCCGGGCGCGAAAACGGCGTCCCCGAATTCCCTGAGGTGAACGAAACATTCGTCGTCTTAGTGGCGAGTTCGACACTGGCGAGAGCAATGGCGGTGATGGTCGAACTGTCGGTGACGTTGAAAAAAATGTGCGTGCCCGCGCTGCTCCAATTCGGCGCGCGAGCATAGACGCCGCCAAACACCTGGGGAAAAGGCATCTGTGTCGATTCGCCCAATGTGCCGTCGCTTTTCATGGGCGCGACCCAGATGCGCCAGAGCGAATCGTCGTTGCGCATATACGCCAACGATTTGCGGTCGGGTGAGAGCGCGGGCTGGCGTCCGTTGATGCCCAGGGCGCGAATGTTACTCCCATCGGGTTTGATCGAGAACATCGCGCCATTTTCCAACTTGCCTCCGCAGACATAATAGATGCGATTGTCTTTGCCCCAAGAGGCATCAATATTCCTGTCGCAATTGGTCTCGAGAATCGAGGACTGGGTGGTGTTCGCATTGAACAGCACGAGTTGATATTGCTTGCCCGAACAATCGCCGCTGCTCGCGACGAACTGCGCGCCGTCGGGAGACCAAGAAGGTTCTTCGGTGTTGAGCAACGCCGTGAAGGTGGTTTGCTTGCCGGTATCCATATCCAACATTCCGACGGTGGAACAACCAATGCTGCCGCGCGAGAAAAGAATTTTCTCGCCCGCGCCGAACACCGGCGTGGGTTTGGAAACGGTGGGCGATGGCGAACGTACGCTCGTGGGTGTACTCCGCGCGGTGGCTGTGGCGACGGGCGTGGAGGTCACTTGCGCGGCGCGCGTTTGTTGGAACGCGATCTGGGTCGCAAGTCGCCCGAGCTGCGCGGCTTGCGTTTCCTGAAATGTGCCCTGCGCCTCTTGGGTTTGCTGCAAGGCAAGCTGGGCTTGAACCGTTTGTTGGAAGATCGCCTGCGCCGCGTCGTTCTGTTCCTGCGCGAGTTGGGCTTGCTGGGTTTGCTGCGCGGCAAGCGATGCGGCGCGCGTTTGTTCGAGCGCGATTTGCGCGGTCTGCGTCCGTTGTTGCGCGGCGTGAACTTCGTCGGTCTGCGCCACGGCGGTTTGCGCCTGTTCCGTTTGATCGAGGATGTTTTGCGCCACGAGTGTGGCTTGAAACGCGAGTTGAGCCGATTGGCTCGACGCCTGGTCGGCAAAGAAAAACAGCGCGCCGAGCACGAGCGCCAGTGTCATGCCGCCGAGCAGCGCCAGCACAGGACGCGTGTCACGTCGCGGTCGTGAAGCGACCCGCGCGGGGATTACTTGGATTGCGCGCGGGGACACGGGCAGCGCGTCGGGTGCGGCGCGGGCGCGGGGCTGCGCCGACCAGTGCTGAATCGTTTCGCCGATTTCTTGCTTGACCCATTCGAGTCTTTCGTATTGATCGACCCACAAGCGCTGCAGCTCGACGCTGAAGCGGTATTCGTTGCGACCGACCAGCACGTCGCGCGCCAGCAGTGATTTGAGCGCGCGCACTATTTCCTCAGACGGAATCGTGACACCGTGATCCTGCCAGCGGCGAGCAATTTCATCGGTGGTGACCGGTTGATTATCATTGCGCGCGGACATTGCTGCTGCGGCGCCCGCGAGGAGCGCTTTCTCCGCGGGCGTGGATTCTTCCCACACATGCTTGAGCACCGCCAGCCCGCGCTCGATCGTTTCCTCCAGCGTGGCGTTCACATCTTCCACCTGAAGCTGGGCGGAGGGATGACGCTGCCAGCGATTGAACAAGCTGTGGCACAAGAGCTGAATATAGTAGGGATGCCCGGAGGTGATTTGCAGAATGCGTTCGCGCGCGGCGGGCGCG
>JBBSHK010000551.1:0-2567 GCA_038253185.1 Anaerolineae bacterium
GCCATTAACACCTATGCCTCGTACTCAAGGGACCTGCCCGACCCCAGCGAACTGAACAAGCAGACGGCGGAACAATTCAAGACGACAAAAATTTACGACCGCACCGGCAGCGTTGTCCTGTACGATTTGTTCGACCCGCATAGCGGCAATCGCACCAACGTTCCGCTCGCGCGCGTGCCGCAGAATTTGATCAACGCCACGATCGCGATCGAAGACAAGAATTTCTGGACGAATGAAGGCGTTGATTATTTCGGCATGGTGCGCGCCGCCTGGAATGTTTTGCGGGGGCAGCAGTTGCAGGGTGGCTCGACGCTGACGCAGCAGTTGGTGAAAAAAGTTTTGCTGCCGCTGCGCGAGTCGTCGGAGCGCACCAGCGTCGAGCTCAAGCTTAAAGAAATTATTCTGGCGCGTGAGATTTCGGCAAAATACAGCAAGCCGCAAATTCTCGAATGGTACCTGAACACGATCTATTACGGCAACCTGAGCTACGGTGTTGAAGCTGCCTCGGAGGCGTATTTTGGCAAGCACGTATGGGAATTGGACTTGTCGGAATCAGCGACGATGGCGGCGATGCCCGAATTTCCCGCGCTGAACCCGCTCGATAATCCGGACGCCGCGCGTGAGCGACGCGACATTGTCATAGACCGGCTGCTGAGTCAAAACTATATTACTCCGCAGCAAGCTACCGACGCCAAGAATGAACAAATCGTCATCGTTCGGCAGCGCTTTGACATCCAAGCCCCGCACTTTGTTTTTTACGTTCGGCAATACCTCGAAGACAAGTACGGACCCGACGCGGTGAGTCGCGGCGGCTGGAAAGTTTATACCTCGCTCGATTACAACATCCAGCAAACGGCGGAAGAAATCGCGCGCGATCAGGTCGCGAGTCTCACGGCGGAAAAACGCAATGTGACCAACGCGTCGGTCGTGGTGTTGCGTCCGAACACCGGCGAAATTATGGCGATGGTTGGCTCGGTCAACTATTTCGATCAGAAGATTGATGGGCAAGTGAATATCGCCGTCGCGAACCGGCAGCCCGGCTCGTCCTTCAAGCTGTTCAGTTACCTGACCGCGTTCGCGCAGGGTTACGCGCCCGCGAAGGTGGTGTACGATGTGCGCACCTCATTCGACGATTCCCCGAACCTGCCCTACGTTCCTGAAAATTATGACCGCAAATATCACGGTCCTGTACCTTTGCGTGTGGCGCTCGCATCCTCCTTCAATATTCCTGCGGTAAAGATATTAAATCTGGCGGGCATTCGCAACACGCTCAACACCGCGCATCGGCTCGGTATCACCACGTTGAATCGCGATCAATACGGTCTGGCGCTCACGTTGGGCGGCGGCGAAGTCAAGTTGCTCGATATGACCTACGCCTATGGCGTGTTGGCGAATGGCGGCACGATGGCGGGACAAGGCGTACCGCCTGAAAAGCAAAAGCCCGGCTTTCGCAAACTCGATCCGGTGGCGGTCCTCAAGATCGTCGATGCAAATGGTAAAACGATTGAAGAGTACAACAAGCCGCAGACCGATCCGATCGTCTCCCCGCAGCTCGCGTACTTGTTGACCGATGTGCTCTCGGACAATACGGCGCGCGCTCTCGCCTTTGGCATCAACAGCGCTCTGAAATTGACGCGCCCGGCGGCGGTCAAGACCGGCACGACCTCTTCGTGGAAAGATAATTGGACACTGGGCTATACGCCCGATTTCGTCACCGGCGTGTGGGTGGGGAACTCGAACAACTCTGAGATGGAACATATCTCGGGTATCACCGGCGCGGCTCCTATCTGGCACGATGTGATGGAACGGATTCACCAAAATCTGCCGGTGCATCCATTTGTTGAACCACCGGGGATGGTGCATCTCGACGTGTGCGAGGCGAGCGGACTCTTGCCGACGCCGCAGTGTCCCAAGGTCGTCAAAGAAATTTTTGTCAAAGGACAGGAGCCAAAAGAAAAGGACAATATTTGGCAAGCGTTCCGCATCTTCACGCCCAATGGAAAACTCGCGACTGCGTTCGATCCGCCGAATCAGGTCACGACCGTAGTGTATCCGATTTATCCGCCCGAGGCGCGCGATTGGGCGAAAGAAAATAATGTGCCGCAACCGCCGACAGATTTCGATACCACGTACGCTGCAGGCACCGCGGGAGGCGATGTCGCGATTCTTTCGCCCGCGCCCTATTCGTACATTCGAGGCAGCTTGACCGTCAGCGGCACCGTAAAGATTCCTGACCTGCGCGAATGGCGCGTGGCAGTCGGGCAGGGTCTCGACCCCGTCAAGTGGCTCACCATCGGCAGCGGAAATTTCGCGGTGGACAAAGGCACGCTCGCCTCGTGGAACAGCACGAGCAGCGGATTGTACACGATTCAGTTGACGGCGGTGGATGCAAACGGGGGACCGCACACCGCGACCGCGCAGGTCACGATTGACGCGCTCGCGCCGACGGTGAATATTATCAATCCGTGGGAGGACAGACTGTACTTGCACGAAGAGGATGAATGGGTCAGCATCGATACGGAGGCGCAAGACAATTTGTCGATGGGCAAAGTCGATTTCTTTTTGGA
>JBBSHK010000552.1:0-2564 GCA_038253185.1 Anaerolineae bacterium
AGTAGCGCGAGATATTCGCCCACTTCGAGATTTCGCGCCCGCAAATAGTCGAGCGAGAGCAAAATCGAAATTGCAGCGGCGAGGAGAATGATGAGCGCGAGGAACAGTCCATAATTGTCTGCAATTACTCCATCGCGAAACGCGGTAAGAGTCGTTCCCCATATCCCGCTAAGCTTGGTGCCGGGGACCCCAAAGATCGTCAGCGCGGCGACAACCAGACCCGCCAGCGCGAGCAGCGCGAGCCAATTTTTCCCACGCGTAGGTGTAAACGCATCCGCGAGCATCAACACCAGCACTGTGATCGCGGTCACCAACGCGGGCGCGAGCGGCAGAAAATTTATTTCAGGAATCGCGATTGACATAGACGGGACAACACTTCCAACCGCAGCTAACGACCAACAACTAACAACTAGCCACCAGCGTCCGGCTTTTTCGACTCGCGACGTTTCTTGACATATTTTTGTCGCGCCCGTGCCCAGCGCTCGCGTTTTCTGCGCCAGCCGCGGATATCCGCGGCGTGTTCGACGTCATGCTCCGCTTGTGCCTCCAACAGTTCCAACCCTGTGCGGTCCTCACCCCACGAGGTGCGCTTACGGCGCGCAAGTACCTGGTCGGTAAAGCCCTCGACGATTTGGATCAGGTCGCGGCGCGCATTTTCAAATTCCGTGAGCACTTGCTGCAACGAATGTTCGCGCCGTTGCTCGATCTGCGCATTGTTCCATATCGCGAAATCGTCGCGGTCTGAAATTTCGTAGGAATATTGCGGTGCACTCTGGCTGGAAAAAGCCTGGATGACGCGCAGTTGCTCTTCATCCCACGAGGCGATATGCGCGAGGAAATCCTTGACACTCCAATGGTGGACAGAGGTGGGACGCAGCATTTCTTCTTCCGTCAAACCAGCCAGCGTGTCTTGCAGTTCTTTGCGCGCGGCGCGCAGTTTTAGGATTACTTCATCGCGTTTCATTTGACCAGTCCTGCGACAGCAGATTTAGATAATAGGTTCGCCACTGACGCCTGCATAGGGTCTAGCACCACGCGCGGGTACACACCGAGCGCAATAATAAATACCACCAGCGCAACGAGCAAGAGCAGTTCGCGCGGCGAGATATCGGGCAAGCCGCGATTGTTTTCGTTCGTCACTTCGCCTTGCATCACGCGCTGATACATCCAAAGCAAATAAATCGCCGCGAGAATCACGCCCACGGCGGCGAAGGTCGCGTAGAGCGGATTCGCTCGCCATGCGCCGAGCAGGATTAAAAATTCGCCGACGAATCCATTCAGTCCCGGCAGCCCCGCAGATGAAAACATCACGATGAGGAAAAACGCCGCGAACACCGGCATCACCTTCGCCAGCCCGCCGAATTCGGAAATCAGGCGCGTGTGCCGTCGCTCATCAATCATTCCCACCAATAGGAACAGCGCGCCGGTCGAGAGACCGTGATTCACCATTTGCAACAACGCGCCGCTCACCGCTTGTTGATTCAACGCGAAAATCCCGAGCATCACAAACCCAAGATGCGAGACGGAGGAATACGCGACCAGACTTTTGAGATCGCGCTGCACCGCCGCGATCGCCGCGCCATAGAGGATACCGATGATCGCGAGCACAATGAAAAGCGGCGCGAACTGGTGTGAAGCATTCGGAAAGAGCGTCAGGTTGAATCGCAAAAAGCCGTACGCGCCGAGCTTCAATAGTACCCCCGCGAGGATAATCGAACCCGCCGTCGGTGCCTGCACGTGCGCGTCGGGCAGCCACGTGTGCAAGGGGAACATCGGGACTTTGATGGCGAACGCGAGCGCGAACGCGGCGAACAGCAGTCCCTCAAGACCCGCCGACATTGGCGTATTCTGCAACTGCTGCCAATCAAAGGTGTGCGGGTTGTGCGTAAAGGCAAGCACGATGATGGCGACGAGCATCAAGAGCGAGCCGGACATCGTGAACAGGATGAATTTGATTGCAGCGTAGACGCGGCGTTCGTGTCCCCAGATGCCGATGATGAATGCCATCGGGATGAGTGTAAATTCCCAAAAGACATAAAACAGAAACAGGTCCAGCGCGACGAAAACGCCGATGCTCGCGGCTTCGAGAATCAAAAAGAAAATGTAATATTCTTTGAGCCGTTCGGTGACCTTGTTGAATGAGGCAGGAATCGCAATCACCATCAAGAACGTCGTGAGTATGACGAGCCACAAACTCAAGCCGTCGATGCCGACGTGATACGAAATCCCAAACTGCGGCACCCAGTTGTACTGCTCGACAAACTGCATCGCGCTCGACGTCGGAACGAAATTCACAAGGAGCGCAAGCGAGATCGCAAACTCGAACAGCACTGCGGCGAACGCGACGTATTTCGTCCAGCGCGACGGTAATACCACGAGCACGAGCGCGGCGAGGAGAGGAATAATAAGGAGGGAAGAGAGAATGTTGTTCATCAGTAATCAACACCGCGATGGCAGTTTAATTGCATACAAGCATCTAATTGCACGTTGGGCCACGACCGACGTGCGGATCCGCCACAACCTCCTGTAAGTATTTAATGTTGGTGTTAATTGAAACATAGTAG
>JBBSHK010000553.1:0-2563 GCA_038253185.1 Anaerolineae bacterium
GACAATTCACCTACTTGAGCCTTCTACCTTCAGCCTTTCTGATTCGAGGAGTTAACGTTGACCAATTGTCCCACCTGCGGACGATCTGTCGCCGAGAACCAACGCTTCTGCGGCAACTGCGGCACCGACGTTCAAGCTGCCATCGCCTATCGCGCAAACGTGCCTAATGCCCCGACCGCGCCACGGGATGAAATACCCACGCCCGTCTCCACCTCCGCGCCGGACGCGAACACATCACCCTATGTCAATACCAACCTTTACGCCAACGACGCGCGCGCGTACGACTTGCCCGCGCCGGTGCGGCGAATGCCGGTCGCGAGCTGGGTCGTTATTGCCGGCGTCGCGTTGTTCTGCCTGTGCTGCGGACTGGTGCTGGGCACCATTTTTGGAATAGAGCTTCCCGATATTTTCCCCGGCATTATGCCTCCCCCGACCGTGCCTACTCCCGCTGCGACGCCCCAAACCATGATTTTTGTCTTGCAATTTTTGAGAACTTGATTGAAGCATCGGCTGAATCTTTGTCGAGGGTCAACACTCCATCTTGATTACAAGTCCAATCACCACCAATCCCCCCGAGGTCGCTCAACTCTACGAACAAGGTCCCGGACAGAGCGTCGCGTTTGAATCCGAGAACGCGCCCGTGACGCGTCTTGCGGAAACTTTTGCCGCGCTCGCGAATACGCAAGGCGGGATCGTACTGCTCGGCATCGATCCGGTGAATCTCGCGATCAAGGGAGTGCGCGAGACTGACACGACGCGCGACAAGGCGCTCGCGGCGGGTCTGCGCTGCGAACCCCCATTGGTGTTGCCGCGCCCTATCATTGCCAATCTTGAGGGCAGGGAAATTTTCGTCGTGCAGGTGCCTGCCGGTCTGCCGCACGCGTATGCGCTGCGCGGAAAATATTTCGCGCGTGAGGGCAAGAAAAATCGCGCGCTGGGTCCGCGCCAACTGCGCCAGCTTTTGCGCGAGCGCGGCGAGGGAAATTTCGAAGCGCAGACCTTAGCGGGTGCGTCGCTCGATGATCTCGACCGCGAACGCGTAAGCGGGTATGCGCGACTCTTTTTGCCGGAAGAAGGTCAGCGGCATCGATGGGACGAGGCGACCCTCGACCTGCTTTATCGCCGCGGCTGTCTCGTCAAAGTCGAAAGCCAATTTCGTCCGACGGTGAGCGGGCTTTTACTTTTTGGTCGCGAGCCGCAGCGACTTTTGCCGAGCGCGGAAATTTTGCTGGCGCGTTATTCCGGCACACAGATGTCGGATAACTTTCTGCGCGAGACCGCGCGCGGCCCGCTCTCCGAACAGATTCGCACCGCCGAAGCCTTCGTGATGGCGAACGTGCGCAAGGGCGCGCGTATCGGCGATCTGGTGCGTGAAGACCGCCCGGAGTATCCAGCGCCCGCGGTGCGTGAGGCGATTGTCAACGCGGTGGCGCATCGCGATTACGCGATTCGCGGCGAAGAGATTCGTGTGTTGATGTTCACCGACCGCATCGAGGTATATTCGCCCGGACGCTTGCCCGGACACATCACGGTGGATAATATTGTCGAGGAACGTTTCGCGCGCAATGAAGTCGTCGTGCAAGTCTTGACCGATCTCGGTTTTGTCGAGCGGCTCGGCTATGGCATCGACCGCATCATTCGTCTCGCGCACGAAGCGGGCTTGCCGGCGCCGCGCTTTGAAGAGACCGCGAACGGATTTCGTTTGACGCTGCGCGGCGCGGGTGAAAAATTTGCGACGCACGGGTTTGATATGAACCGCTTTCGCGATACGCCGCTCAACGAACGCCAGGAAGCCGCGCTAAAATTTTTAGATGACAGGGGGCGCATCACCAATCGCGAGTACCGCGAGCTGTACCCCGATGTGAGTGAAGAGACGATTCGTCGCGATCTGGCGGATATGGTGGAAGCGGGACTGCTGTTGAAGATGGGCGATAAGAAGGGGACATACTACATTTTAAAATAGCGGTCAGCCATTCGCGGATAGCGGCGAGTGGCTGCTAAAATCGGAGGCGACCAGTATGGATCGGAATTTTTCTGAAATCCCCGTGAACCTGACCGAAGCGCGGGAGGAGCTCGTACTGCACGCGCCGATGCCGGGCGCGGAGCCGGAAGATATTGTGGTGACGATTGGCGAGGACACACTCACACTCTATTCCAAGATGCGCGGAACTTTGGGAGAAGACAAGACGCAACTTCGCCACGAGTGGCGCATCGGCGAATATCATCGCACGATTGAATTCACCTACCCGATTGATTCTGCGCGCGTGAATGTGACTTACAATAATGGCGTGCTCACGGTGACGCTGCCGCGCGGCGAGCGCACCACTCCGCGCGAAATCCATGTCGGCAAGGTTGAATCCGAGCACGGGCAAACGCAAGGACACAGCGGTCAAGCGCAGACGCGCGGCGCGTAAAGTGTAGAACCTATCGTTTAATATCGGTCGCGACCCTACGGGCTACTCCGCCGAGCACGCACGCGCACAATCCCGCCCCTCATATGAACTTGAATATTGAACAAGTTGAAATATTACTTCTCATTGCGGCAGTTATCGGAATAGTGGCA
>JBBSHK010000554.1:0-2558 GCA_038253185.1 Anaerolineae bacterium
TACGCTGCGCGCGGGTCTGCAGATTTTCACCGGCGGCGGCAAACTTTTCGAGCGCACACCCAAGTTCGGCATCGCGCGCCGCGACCGATCGTGGAGCACGCGGCGCTATCAGCTCGCCCTCGACCCGCTGGTGTTTTTTGAGCTGCTCGTCGGATTGTGGAATGCGTGGACGGTCGTGTACGCCTTGCAAATGCGTAATTGGATCATCGCGTTCTATGCCGGAATTTTTCTCGTGGGCGTAATTTTTGTGTCCGGTCTGACGCTCGTGCAAAATTTTGAAACGCGCTCGTACAAAAAAGAAAAGCCGGTCTCGTCGTCGGCTGTGATTCAAGTGTGAGCGCGTATACGAGCAGGTCTGCTTTTTGCATTTTCCGCAACCCGCTGTTACTATCGCGTCACTAGTGCTCCACTCAATCTTTTCGGTAGGTGTTGTATGTTAAAAAACTCTCGACTGAATTTGATTCGCACGCGGTGGAAAACGAACGCGTCCTTTACCCTGATGCTGCTTACGCTCGCGGTATTCGCCGCGTGTAGCGGTTCGGCTTCAAACGGCAACCCACCGCCAGGGGCCGCGCCAGCCGGAGGCGTGTCCGACACTGGCACAACGTCTCCGCAAACGCAAGGGACAGCATCAACCCGCAAGCCGCCAACGTCAGCGCCGCCTCCCACCACATCCGGCGGCGCGGCGACAGCCACGTTCGATGAGAACGGGCAGTTGATTCCGCCGGCGCCGAAAGCCAAACCGCTGACGATGAATTCGCCCGCGTACTCGGTGCAGGCATTTATGTGGTATCGACCGGAAACGGCAGAGCGCGACCTGAATATGATTCAGGCGATGGGCTTTGGCTGGGTCAAGCAAGAATTCGCGTGGCGCGACATCGAGGGCGCGAAAAAAGGCGCGTTCGATTGGAGCCGCGCGGATGCCGTGATCTATGCCGCGAACGCGAAACGGATCGACATTCTCGCGCGTCTGGACAATGCGCCGGACTGGGCAGCGCCCGGCTGTTTCAATCCGGCGAAATCGACGATGGGACCACCGAAAAAAACGCAGGACTGGCTCGATTTTCTCACCGCCTTTGCCACGCGTTACAAGCAGCGCGTGCGCGCGTATGAGATTTGGAATGAGCCGAACCTCGCGCGTGAGTGGTGCAACGCCGCGCCGAATCCCGCGGCGTACGCGCAATTTTTGAAAGCTTCGTACGCGGCAGTCAAAGCGGTGGACCCGAACGCGATGATTATCAGCGCGGGCTTGACCCCGACGACGTGCTGCCCGGACGGCGGACAGGCGCTGCCCGACGCGACCTTTTTCAAAAGAATGTACGACGCGATGGGCGGTAAATCGACGGGCTATTTTGATGTGCTCGGCGTACACGCGGCAGGATACAAAGCCGAGCCGGAAGCCGATCCCGCAGTGGTCGCCAAAGACCCGGTGCTGACGAATCACGACGCGAGCTCAACCGAGCTCAAACGCATTTATTGTTTCCGCCACGTCGAAGACATTCACCAGATTATGGTCGATCACGGCGAGGGCAATAAGCAAATCGCGATTCTCGAATTTGGCTGGACGAGTGATGCGACTAATCCCGCGTACTCGTGGTTCCGCGTGGACGAGAATGCCAAAGCCGATCGCATCGTGCGCGCGTACCAGTACGCCAAAGCACATTGGGCGCCGTGGATTGGCGTGATGAGTCTGATCTATATGGCGAATCCCGACTGGTCGAATACGGACGAAAAATATTGGTGGGCTATCACGAACCCCGACGGCACGCCGCGTCCGGCGTACAACGCGTTAAAGGCGATGGCAAAGTGAGTTGAAGGTTGAAGGTTAAAAGTTTGAATAAAGAAAAACCAGACTCTGAACAAGTCTGGTTTACTTTTTGTTGGGCTGGCAGCAATGCCTCGAGTTGAGAGCCTCTGGGCAACCTTCAACTTTCAACCCCATCCTCATTTCACAAAATCGATGCGTGTGGGGCAGGGTCCGCTGCCGGTGTACTTTTGATGCGCCTGCACGCGAAAGACCGGGCTTTGCGCGCTGCCGGCGGAATCGAATAACTGCAGAGTCCACGCACCGCCGGACCCCGTGGGAATATCGTAACGTCCCTTCGGGTCAGGCGGAGCTTTGGTCGTAGCTTCACCGCCCTCGCCGGTCGGATCGCGGAAGCGAACCCTCATCCCGGCAAGTCCTTCGAGATTTTCATTCAGCACCACGCCCCACAAATAATTGTCTGGGCACGGACGACCCGTCGGCGCGATGGACGCATCGGGCACGCCAAGCTTTGGACAAAACGGGTACCCACAGCCTGTCTGCGTCGTCGGCGGAGGCGAGGTCGGAACAGGCACGGGCGTTTCCAACGAAGGCGTACCGGTCACCGCGCCTTGGGTCGGTAACAATTGGATAAAGTCGGGGCTGGGCGTTCCGCGCGCAAACGCGGTCGAGCTCGGCTTGAGGTTCACCGGTGTAATCGTCGGGATGCCTCCCGTCTGTTCCGGGAGCAACGTCTCGGTTGCCGCAGCTTGCGCCACAGTGGGAAATTGGAAGGCAAGTTGCGGCGTGGGCA
>JBBSHK010000555.1:0-2554 GCA_038253185.1 Anaerolineae bacterium
CAGCCCGCCACAATTGCCGCCGCGAGGGTCAGGAGCAAAACGCCGAATAAAAATTTTCGCGTGTTCATTTTTCCTCCTCATTGAGTCAAATCGGCAAACCCGCTGCCGCGTATTTTTTATAACGGAGCACATTCGATTTAATTAACTCAAGGTGCTACCATCTCATTCTGAACGAAGTGAAGAATGACAGGCTTTCGTCATGAGGTCGCAACTTGAGTTAAATAGTCGAAGGTTTCAAAATTACTTTGACCACGTCCAGACTACCTTTCGCCAGCTCGTTCACGATTTGCGTGCCTTCTTCCAGCGGCGCGGTCATTTCGATCAGCGAAGTTACGTCGACGCGGCGCGTGCGAATTGCCTCTATCGCCTGTGCGAATTCTTTGTTCGAGCCGTACGCGCCCGCGATGGTCAATTCGCGCGTGACCACCTGCTGCATATTGATCTCGACCTCCGGCGCGGAATTTCCGATCCAGGTGACGTGACCACCATCGCGCACCATCGCCAGCGATTGTTTCACCGTCGGAGTAATACCGACCGCTTCGATCACCGCCGCCGCGCCCGCGCCGTTCGTATTCGCCTTGACGATGGCGAGCGGGTCCTCGTTCGCGACATTGATTACGACATCCGCGCCGAGCCGACGCGCAATTTCCAAACGATGATCGCTTAGGTCGGTGACAATCACTTTGCCGGCGCCCTTGAGCTTCGCCGCGAGCAGCGTGAGCAAACCGATATTGCCCGCGCCGATAATGACAATCGTGTCCATCAATTCGAATGGAGTTCGATTCACCGCGTGCAGCGCGACGCCGAGCGGCTCGACCATTGCGCCTTGCTCCCAACTCATTTCGTCCGGCAACGGATAGAGCATCGGTTCAGGCACGCGCACCGACTCGGCGTACGCGCCGCTCAAATTCATCCCCAACCCGCGGCGATTCACACAAATATTCGTCAGACCCGCGCGGCAATTATCGCAATGACCGCAGGGCAACAGCGGCTGCACCACGACGCGATCGCCCACCTTAAAATTCGCGACCGCGTCACCGACCGACGCGACCACGCCGCTGAATTCGTGCCCCATAATAATCGGCGGTTTGCGACGACCTGTCGTCCCTTTGAAACCGTGCACGTCAGAGCCGCAGATGCCGGCTGCTTTCACCTCGACAATCACGTCAGCGGCATTCGGTGCGGGATTTTCTACTTCGCGCAATGGCATCTGCCACGCGCCTTCATAGACGAGTGCTTTCATTTCACTTGATTGAACCCAGACGAACACAGATCACACAAATAAAATCCTTAAATTATTCTTATTCTCGCCCTGCGTTCATCTGTGAAAATCTGTGCCCTTAACATGTAAACTCGCGTTGGAAATATTTCTCGCGCATGCGATTGAGGAAATCGAGCGACTGTTGCATTTCGCCCATCCCATTCATCCCATCCTCGATGCTGACCCAACCGTCGTAACCTGCGTTCGCGAGAATCGAAAAAATTTGGTCGTAATCGTTCAGCCCTTTGCCGGTCACGCCGTGCCGCAGCTGGGGCGAATAACCGGCCGCGCCATCGCTCTGGCGCAATTCGTCCAGTGTCGCGCCGGGCATGAGATAACGATCGCTCGCGTGCATACTAACGACGCGACCTGCCACCGCGCGCAACAGTTCAAGCGGATCATCGCCAGCGACAATCGCGTTCGATGGATCGTACTGCACGCCAAAATATTCGCGCTCGGGAATCGCGTCGAGCACGCGCAGGAATACTTCTTGCTTCTGCGCGAACTCGGGATATTTCCAATGTCCATCTTTGTAATGATTTTCCAGCGCGAGCACAATGTCGTATCCGCGCGCGACGGGCAGCAATTCATGCATCGCGCTGACAACCCATTCAATGCCTTGCTCAAGACTCACATCGGGATAACGCTGCCCGGTCAACACGCGACACGTTGCGCGCGGCATTCCCATCCGGCGCGTGATGCAAATCATCTCCGCTTCGTGTTCGACCGCGCGTTTTCTTGCGTCCGGATCGCGATTCGTGAAATCGGGCGAGCAGCACATCATCGGCATTTCAAATCCCGCGTCCCGAATCGCCTCACTCACGCGTTCAATGTAATCGTCGTCGAGACTTGTGAAAAAGCCCTCGTACATTTCAAGACCTTCCGCGCCGCGCAACTGCTTTGCGAGGTCAATCCATTCAAAAACCGTCATCGTCCGCTCGCGCGCAATCGCTTCGAGATAACATTTCGGAAACGCAGAAATTTTCATTTGAACATATTTCCAAAAACGAAAAATGCCTTCACTCTCTTTAACGAGAAAGGGAACGCATTGATTTTCGCGAATGCGAGTCCAGCGTTTTTGAAAATTCTTTCGTCGCGCTATACGGCGGTCAATACGTTTTCAGCCTTGTTCGCACGCGCCGATTGGACAAAAGAGAACAGGTGCTCGCGCCAGCGCGGGTCGCTCTCCGGTCCCGCCAACCACGCGCGGTCGCGGGGGGCGCGCGCGCGGGGGGCCCACCCCGGGGGGGACAAATCCCGGCGCGGGGCCGTCAAGTTGCGACAACGCCCCAC
>JBBSHK010000556.1:0-2552 GCA_038253185.1 Anaerolineae bacterium
AATCCGTGCTCGTCGGTAATATCGCACAACGCCAGTTCCACCGGTAGCGTGTTGCCGCGCGCCAATAGCTCCACTTGCAAATCGTGCAGTCCGCTTTCGTTAATATCCGCCAGCACCAAACGCCGCGGCGCATAGCGCGCAATCTGCCGACACAATTCGCTGCCGATGGAGCCTGCCGCGCCTGTCACCATAACCACGCGCCCGGCGAGCAAATCCCGGCACGCCGTTTCATCGGCGCGATACAATTGACGCTCCAACAATTCGTCTTCATTCACGTCAACCCATTCCGGCTCGTGCCCATATTCTCCGAGCCAACGAAATAGACCGGGCAGTATCTTGATCTGCGCCGAGGTCGCGCGACACAGCTCTAACAATTGACGCGGCTCGACGATTTTCGCGGGCTGAATCGCGAGGATGATGAGATCGACGCGCAGCTTCATTGCCAGCGCCGGAATCATTTGTCGATCGCCATACACGGGCACATTGTGAATGCGGAGTCCGCGTTTGCGGCGATCGGCGTCAATAAAGCCGACGACCTGATAGGTGCGCCCCTGCACCCGGTTCTGCAATTGCCACGCGAGGATTTGCCCTTCTTCGCCCGCGCCGACGATCAAGACGCGCGCCCTTTCGCCGAATCCGAAACTCAGTCCGCGTGCCGCGTCGCGCAATCCACTCGCCAGGTGGCGGCGATAACGGACGGCGGTCATACAAAGAAAAGTGAAAACGCCGCCGATCCAGATCGCGCCGAGCGGCAGCGCACGCTCTGCCAACATCAAGCCGAGGACCGTCAGCGCGGCGGTACCGGTCAGCACCGAGGCGAAAAGTACGACCGTCTCTTGTCCGGTTGCATAGCGCCACGCGCGATGATAAATTCCGAACAAATAATTTGTGAAAAGATAGATGCTCACCCCCAATACGATTTGTGGCAATGCCAAGGCGAGACTGAGCTTGGCGTCAATCGAGCGAAGCAGCAGCGCGAGCGCGAATGCCAGCAGCGTTAACACCGCATCAACAATCCACCACGACACATAACGCGCGAGAAAAAGCTCGACGCGACTCGCGGCATTCGCCCAGCTCGCGATCGGCGCCTCGTCACGGACCAATGCCCACAGTGTGCCCGCGACCACGAGCCAGTCCTGCGCCAACGAACGCCTTGCCATATATTCCAGTTCAAGCTCCAGCTTGGCTGGGAGTATTGTGGTGGTATAGATTTCCTCCCAGCGTTCGACGGAAAGCAATCGCGCCTCATTGCGGTAGCGCAGCGAGGCGAGGCTCGTGATGCCCGGTCGCACCGAAAGCAATTTCCGCTGACGCGCGGTGTAATATTTCAAATAGCGCGGGTCTTCGGGGCGGGGTCCCACGAGACTCATCTCGCCTTTGATCACATTCAAGAGTTGCGGCAACTCATCAATTTTCGTCCGGCGCAGGAAACGACCGACGCGTGTGATGCGCGGGTCCTCGCTAAAAGTGAGCGCAGCGCCGCGCACCGCTCCATCCGCAACCATCGTACGAAACTTGAAGATGCGAAAAATTTTCTCCTCGCGCCCTACGCGTGCGCCGCGATAGAAAACGGGACCGCGCGAGTCGAGTCGAATCGCGATTGCCACCAGCGCCAAGAGCGGTGAAAGGAAAATCAAACCCAAAACGGAAGCCAGGAGATCAATGATTTGCTTCATCAGGGTTCCTCAAGCCAAGTGGGATAAGTAGGTCGACCTGTATAGCCGGCGCGCTCCGCCCAATGTCGCGAATTCCGTACAAGCTCCGCCCTTCGCGACACAATCTTGTCGAGTACGAGAATCGTATTCGATTGTCTGAAAGGGAGAGCCGCTCAATAATTAAACAAGACACGTGCGGTGTCAAGCAATGCCGGTCTGTACTGGATGGCTAGGATTTTGAGGCAAGCGGTTCTCGTCACAATTTTTTCTCCGCGCTCTAGTTGGCTGCAATCCGCATTGTGCGCGCGGGCATTTGCTTCTGAATAAATTCCGCGTCAAGCTCGACCCGCGTTCGTCTTTGCAAAAAATTTATCAAGACCGCGACGCGCTGACCCGACGAAATTCTGTGATCGAACAGGGCGTTGAATCCTCGGAAGGGACCGTCGTTGATCAGGACGCGGTCTCCGGGCGATAGCCGATGTCCAGCGGCATCGAGTGGCTCATTCTGCACCTGCAGCAGGTGACGGCGAATCGACTCAATTTCGTTCGGGGCTACGCGTGCCGGCTCTCCGCCGCAAAAAACCAGGCGGCGCACTCCCGGCAGGTACATCAAGTCTGACAAGCCGGTGACGTCGAGGTCGGCGCGCACAAAAAGGTACGAGGGGAAAAATGGACGCGGCGAAGCGGATTTCCTACGCCGAGGCGCGGGAGACCACAAAGGGAGGTAGCCCTCAATCCCCTTTGCCCCGAGCAGTCCCAAGACAAAATTTTCAGAATGAGGCTTGCTGTTGAGTACGTACCAACTGAGCAAGAGGCGGTTCAATCCTTGATTTCAAGATGTCCGCAGCGATGACACAGTCACCGCAGCAAAAAAGCACTAATTAGAGAATCTTGACG
>JBBSHK010000557.1:0-2549 GCA_038253185.1 Anaerolineae bacterium
GGCGAAAATTTCGTAACGGGTTCTTCATTTTGTTAGGAGCTTTAAAACTGGTGGTTACCCCTAACTGTCATTCGGCGGTAGGAGGCTGAGGCTGCGCGCACTCCCGAAAAAAATTCACCCGAATTATCCCGCGCTCCCAGCGGCAATCAAGCGCGCGGCGCGCGTTAAAAAAAAGACCTCGCGCATTTGTGCGCGAGGTCTTGATTCCGACAGGGTCAAAGATTTTCTAGTGACCGAAGACGATGGCGTCGAGGAAATGAACGCTGGGTCCGAGCGTTACGATGTGCCCGTCAAACTTGTCGATCTTGGCGAGGAACGACCCGTAGGGACTGGCGCACCAATTGATGATAGAAGCATAGAGCTCACCGGCAGAGTTGAACGCGAGCGCGCTGACGGGGAGATCCTCTCTGCACATCGTCGGTCCATTGTTCAGTTGCGCGCGGAAAGTCGCAACGCCAGTGACCGGGTCAACCGTATCCATCGCTCCGCTGATGGTGCAACTCGCCAGAAATAGTTTCCCACTGGGAGCCATCGCGAGTCCTGTGCCATAGTGGTTAGAGAACGTGCTGGGACATGGATCTTGGGGTGTGCCGACCGGCGTGGCAAGACCGGTCGCTTTATTGATGCGGTAGAGTTGCTGATTGCTAAGGTAACCGGACCAGCCGTAGAGAACGCCGTTTGCGCCAAAGGTGATGTCGGCGATAGGGCAGCCGTTGACTTCGGGTCCAACCGGCGTGGTCGCGCCCGTGGTCTTGTTCACTTTCACGAGCAGGCAATAGTTGCTGTCTTCGTAGCCGGTAACGCCATACATATGCCCGCTGGTCGGGTCAATTGCCAAGCCGGTTATCACGTGTCCCATACCGCCGATGGCGCGCACCACCGAGCCGTTGCTCGGATTGAGCACATAGAGCGTCGAGGCATTGCTGTAACCGCTGCGACCCGCGCCGTAGAGGTGTTCCGTGGTCTGGGTGTCCGGTGACGCGGCTGCCTAATTGTAGGCGGCAAATCCCAACAAGATCGCGGCGACGAGCGCGACAACGACCAGCGAGAGACTTGTCACGCGGACGAAAGAATTCGCGCGAGCGAGCTGAGAGAATTTGTGAAACATACGTGTTCCTTTCAGAGATGGGGACTGGTAGTGGAGAGTTATGTTGCCTGCAAAGCCGCATTAACATATCACAGCGCGAAAAGTGTGTCAATAAGAAACAACGCCCAGGCAGGGCTGTTGCAAAGTCGATTTCTAGTGTCATGTCGAAGGGAGTGAGACATCTCGGCGGAATGAGCTATCGAGATTTCTCGTCGCAAAAACCGCGCCTCGAAATGACGTAGAGACGTTTTCAGCGCTTGTCAACTGACTTTGCAACAGCCGTAACGTCCAGGGGTGGTCAAACTGGCAGAGGCATTAGCGGAAATGTCATTGCGAGCCCAGTCCTACGATGGCATTTTGGATGTGCCACAAAGCCCTCTCCCAAGTCCTGGATTGCTTCATCGCCTGCGAACGCTTTGTGTTCGCGACTCTTCGCATTGACGATCTCATCTCTTCGACCTTGACCAATCCTCCAGTACTGGGATTGTCTAAACCCGAAAGGATACTAGCCGTCATTTCGAGCGCAGCGAGAAATCTCTGAGCAGACCGGAGATTTCTCGCACCTAAAGGTATCCTTGGCTTGACGCACTACGGCGTCGTAAGACGCCAAGGCAAGCTACGACTTGGCTCGAAATGACAAAATACTTTCATCTATTCGACTTTAGTCACTCCCAACTTTCCACAGCAGTTGACACACGCGACTCTCTTGTGGTAAATTACCACTACCGTTGTTCACCTCACACTTGCTATCTCAACTCCTTGGAGGAAATATGCTCACCAAAATTTCTCAGTTCGCGCGCAAGAATTCAGTCGCGCGCCTCGCAACCTTCTCGCTTGTCGCGCTCGCCCTCATCGCCGCCCTCTTTGTCACGCAAGCCCTGTCCAACACCGCCGACGCGACCACCCAGACGCTCTACGGCGCGGCTACAACTTGTTACTATAGGTGTACGTCCAATCTCGTGGTTTTGAATCCGGCGAACGGCGCGGTGGCGCACAACCGCGGCTCGACCGGTTACCGCGTCAATGCCCTCGCCGTCGATCCGACCACCGGTGCGCTCTATGGCACTACCGCACATGGTGGTCCCTCCTATTGCTCGCTGGTGAGAATCAACAAGAGCAACGCCGCGACCACCGTCATCGGACCGTTGGTGAATGCATGCGCTATCGGCGATATTGCCTTTGATGCTCAAGGTCACCTCTATGGCTGGAGTGGCGAGTGGACTTCTCCAGGTCCCGAATCCTCGCTCTACCGAATTAACAAGTCCAGCGGGCTTGCGACCGCGGTGGACGGACCGCACACGAATTGCTGGATCCCCGGCGACAACTATGGCGTAGGACTGGCTTTCGCGCCGTCGGGAACACCGTTGCTCTCCCATTGTACAGAGGAAGGCACCCTGGACCGCGTCGATAAAGCCACGGGCGCGCCGCAGCCAATCACCCATTTGAAGAATGGTCCACCGAC
>JBBSHK010000558.1:0-2539 GCA_038253185.1 Anaerolineae bacterium
CGCGAAGAAGTGGACGAATGGAAAAAGCGCGACCCGGTGCTCACTGCACGCGAGTACTGCGTCGGCGCGGGAATTTTGGATGACAAAAGGAATGATGAGTTCGAACAGCGGGCGCGCGAAATCGTGGACGACGCGAACGAGTTCGCGCGCAGCGCGGATTATCCGCAGCCGGAAGAAGCGCTGCGCGGTGTTTACGGTCCGCTGCCATCGGCGGAATAGAAGAAGCTGATCACCCCTTCACCCCTCCTTATCGAGGAGAGGAGGGGGACGTGTGGAGGAATGAATGGCGACGTTGACGAACATCGAGGCAGTGACGCGGACGCTGCAAGAGGAAATGCGCCGCGATCCGAAAATTTTTATTACGGGCGAGGATGTCGGTGTGCGCGGTGGCGTGTTTCGCGTGACCAAAGGTCTGATCGAAGAATTTGGCGAAGACCGTGTGGTCGATTCGCCGCTGTCTGAACTCTCGATCGTCGCGATCGGAATCGGCGCGGCGCTGTATGGCTTGCATCCGGTGTGCGAAATCCAATTCGCGGATTTTATCGCGCCGGCGTTTAATCAGATCATCAACGAGGCGGCAAAATTTCGCTATCGCTCGGACGGTCAGTGGATCTGCCCGATGATCATCCGCACTCCCTACGGCGGGGGCATCGGCGGTGGTCTCTATCACTCCCAGTCTATCGAGGCGACCTATTCGCATATTCCGGGTCTTTACGTCGTCGCGCCGTCCACACCGTACGACACCGTTGGAATGCTACGCTACGCCTTTCGCGTGCAAGACCCGGTGCTATTCCTCGAACATAAGAAAGCGTATCGCCTCATCAAAGGCGAAGTGCCGGATGAATATTACACCGTGCCGTTCGGCAAAGCGGATGTCAAGCGCGACGGTTCGGATGTCACCGTGATCGCGTACGGTCTGATGCTGCACGAGACCTTGAGCGCGGCGGAGCAGTTGATGCACGAGGATATTAATGTCGAAGTTGTCGACCCGCGTACGCTGAATCCGCTGGACAAAGAAACGATTCTGACTTCGGTGAAAAAGACCGGCAAGGCGTTGATCGTTCACGAGGATAATCTGACGCTCGGACTGGGCGCGGAGATCGCGGCGATTATTGCGAGCGAGGCATTCGAGTACCTCGATGCGCCGGTCACGCGCGTCGCGGCGCCCGATGTGCCGGCGGTGCCGTTCTCGCGTACGATGCAAGATTATTTTATGCCGAACGCCGACAAGATCGCGGATGCCATTCGCAAACTCGCCGCGTATTAATTCTATGAAGCTCGAAGAAATTTCTGCGCGACTCAGCGCGTTCCCTACCTCGATCGGCGGTTCGCCGCTGCGCGATGGTGCGCTGTTCCTTGGGCTGACGCTGGCGCTCACATGGTTGTTCTGGATTCCGGGCGCGTACTTGCAATCGCGCGAGTCGATGGCGCTGTCCAATTTCTTGCTCGCGCTCGGGAGCTTGACGCCGCTCGCCGTCGCTTTTTATCTCAATCGCTGGTCAGGACTTGCGACCTTCGAAGTGGTGCGCTGGCTCAAGTCTTTGAACCTGCGCGGCATTGTCACGGCGCTGCTGCTCCCATTTTTGTTTTTGCTGCCCATCCTTCTATTTCGCATATACAATCGCAATTTTGAAACACGCGATTTCTTGGGCGATCTGCGCGGGGCAATCACTCCGCTCGTCGTTTATCTCGTACTTGCTTTTGGTGAAGAAGTGGGCTGGCGCGGATTTTTGTTAAAGCGATTGCAACCGTTCAATCGGATCTTGCGGAATCTGATCATTGGTAGCGCGTGGTTCTTGTGGCAGGTTCCACTGCTCATCGCGGGATCGAAGGAAACTTTTTCGGATGAACTCGGCGTGCGCTTTGCCACCTACTTTTTGTTCTCTATCTTGATTACGCCCTTTTTCAATCGCTTATCGCAATACTATGATTTCAACGTCTTGCTGCCGTCGCTATTGCGCGGGATGACGAGTTGGGTCTTTTTCGTTTACGTGATGCAGCCGCCGATCGATTTCATCACGCATCCCTACGGTTTTGGAATGGTGCTGTGGCTCGCCGCGCTCAACGCGTTGCTCTTTGCGCAGTTGTGGCAGGGCAAACGCTCGGGCGGTGAATCGGAACTCGAGCGCGTGATGCCGCTCGAAACTGCCGGGTGAATGTGTTTGCTACAGGAGAAAACTGAATGTCAACGAATGTCGTGATGCCGCAATTGGGTGAGAGTGTCGTGGAGGGCACGGTCGGCAAGTGGTTCAAGCAAGAAGGCGACCACATCGATCTCTACGAATCGATTATTGAAGTCGTTACGGACAAAGTGACGACCGAAATTCCCTCGCCCGCCGCCGGCACAGTGCTGCAAATTTTGGTGCCGGAAGGCAAGACGGTGAATGCAGGCACGGTGCTCGCGGTGATTGGTGAACCCGGCGAACAACCGACAGCCGATATTCAGCCGCAGACATCAAAAGCAGAAACACACGAACCCGCCGCAGGCGAACGCGTTGCCGAATCCGCGCCGACTTCCGCGAATGCCGAACGTAAGAAA
>JBBSHK010000559.1:0-2533 GCA_038253185.1 Anaerolineae bacterium
CACCAGGGGTTTGTGATGGTGGTGTTTCGATCACTAGATTGGACGCACGATACACATCCATCAATTTTCTTGAAAACCCCGGGTGCAACAGGACCTGTTCGCATTACCGATGCCAATGGAATGCAATTAAAACTCGTAGCACGGAATGGGACTCAGTTCACCTTTGATGTCGCAAAGCAGAAGTTTATCTCACCATAAGGACGTCTCGATTTTTTTGAACGCGGTGGGAAGAAAAACACCCGCCGCGTTTTTGTGTACATTAACAGTCGGGAATGGCGCGGAGATGCAAACTCGCGCCCGGAGAAAGGTTAAGCAAAGTGAGATCGCGTGAGCCCCTTTAGTGTTCAAGTTGTAACCACACGTTCACTTGAGAAGCGAAGAGGGCATGTATAAGACTCCGACCAAGGCAGGCGTGGTGCAGGTTGTAGATGCCACCGGGATGCGCCTGAAACTGGTTGCGGATGATGGCCAGATGTTTTACTTCGACATTGCCTCACGCAAATTCGTGGCTCCCTAATATCTCAAACGCGATTGGCTCAAATCCATCAGGGCAGTCGTATAACAGTTGTGCGCAGTTTAAACGAACAAGAGACAGAGTTGAATGCTCTGTCTCTTGTTTTATTTCTCAACCGCGACTCGGTCTAAATTTGTATCCGTAAATAATCAACCCGGCATCACCCTCTTCGCTGATTTTACGCGTGACCATTTCAACGCGCATCCCGATTTCCAATTCATCGGGATTCACATCCGTCAATTGTGCTTCGACCATTGGACCTTCGTCGAGCTTGATCATTCCCACCGAGTACGGCAATTGACTTTCAAAACCCGCGGGCGCGGAGTGTAATGTGGTGAAGGAATACAGTTCACCTTTACCATTAAATTGGTACGGCTCGAATTCTGTCCCGCGACAAACGTCGCACACCTGACGCGGCGGAAAATGTTTCGTGCCGCAGGTCAGGCAGCGATTGCCAATCAATTCATAACGCTGTTCACGTAAGCGCCAGTTGCGCGCCAAATTTTCAGCCATGGGTAAACAAAGGATGAGGGATGAAGGCGGAAACATTCATCCTTCCTCCTTCATCCTTCATCCTTTCTTCAGGATGTGTGTCACCGCCGTTGCCGCGACGCCGCCCAGTGATTGTGCCATCGCCACGCGCGCATTCGGCACCTGGTTCGCGCCCGCTTCACCGCGCAATTGTTCTACGCATTCGACGATTTGATACACACCGGTCGCGCCAATCGGATGACCGCGCGCCTTCAATCCCCCCATCGTGCTGATCGGCACGCGACCTTGAATTCCGATTTCGCCATCGCGCGCGAGGTAAACACCGGTGCCGCGTTCCGCAAATCCCGCCGCTTCCAACGACATCGGCGCGACGATCGAGAACGCGTCGTGCAATTCAAAAAGGTCAATGTCATCCGGTGTAACCTTCGCCTGCGCGTACGCCTTCTTGGACGAAAGCTCGACTGCGCTCAACCACATTGGATCGCGACGGTTGTGTAGCGCGAGCGAATCGGTGCTGACCGCGCTCGCCGCGATTTTCACCGCACGCGCGCCGCTGCCATTCAGATTGTCGCCGCGCGAAAAAATCAACGCGGCGGCGCCATCACAAATCGGCGCGGAATCCAAGACGCTGATCGGGTCCGCCACCATTTTTGCTTTCGCCAATTGTTCTTTATTGATCGCGCGGCGGAACATCGCGTACGGATTGTTCACCGCGTTCGCGTGCGCGTTCATGGCGAACGGCGCGAAATCTTCTTCGACCAAATCGTACTCGTACATATAGCGGCGCATCAAGAGCGCATTCAGCGCGACGAAGGAAATTCCATTCGCCGCTTCGTACTCCGCGTCGGAAGCCATCGCGAGTCCGGCGGTAACGCTGCCATTCCACAAGTCCGTCATTTTTTCCACGCCGACGACCGCAACCGTATCGAATTGTCCCGAAGCAATCGCGAGATAACCGAGATGCGCCGCGCCGCCGCCCGCGCCACACGCGGCTTCGACCTTCAGCGCCTCGACGCCGCGCAGCCCCACCTCTTCAGCCACAAGCGCGCCGAGATGTTCTTGCCCTGCGAGCTCGCCGCTCAACATATTGCCGACATAGATCGCGTCGACACGATCCTTGTGCGAATCTTTCAGTGCGGCGAGGGTTGCTTCGACCGCGAGTTGGCGCAAGCTCTTGTCCCAGTGCTCGCGCACCGGCGTCTGTCCGACCCCGATAATTGACACATCTGTCATAATTCCATCCGTTCCGAATGAAGTAAAAAGTTTAAAGTTGAAAGTTAAAGGTTGGGAACTTCGACTTTAACCTTTAACTTTTGACTTTAAACTTTCCCAAAGCTGTCGCGTCAAACGCATCTGTCCGAGGTGTTCTGAGCAATGCTGTAGCACATGCAGAATAATGTCGCGCTCTGTCATTGGACGAGAACCCTGGCGAATGGTCGCGAGATCATTTTCCGAGAGCGGCGCGAGAATCTCTTCGGTCTCTTGCGCGATCCGCGCGTACTTTTCACGGAGCGTTTCTACGCTCTC
>JBBSHK010000560.1:0-2521 GCA_038253185.1 Anaerolineae bacterium
GTCGCTTCGCTCCTCGAAATGACACATCATACGAGTTTTATTTGATTCGTCTATTAGACGTCCACTACCACCGTTGCTTGCCAACCCTCTGCATCTAGTTCAATCTTGAGATCGTGATAAGTAATCGCCTTGACGAATTTGTTTAGCGGTCCTGAGGGTCCGCCTTGAATCGCCGCGTTGAGATTTTCCGGCGTCAATAATTCAATTGAAAATTGTTGATACGTTTCGCCGCGCGTTTCTTGCAAGAACAATAATTCGCTCAACCAATTCACGAGCAGCGATTCGTAATCAATGCCGCTGACATTCACCTCGCGCGTTACGGTTAATTCCATCGGAGCCGCGCCTTGCAGCGAGACGAGAGCATACGCGGCATTCTCAAATAATTCCTTAAGGTCGCCACCGTAGGCGCGAAACGCCCAATCGGCTGTGTGCTCGATCTCCTCGAATTTTTTAATCATGAGGGTTGACCGACGATGGAAGACAAAAGTATTTTATCATCCGTCGTCCGTCCTCCGTCTTCCGTCGCTGCGCGCGCCAGCACCTCACGCGCATTCTCGACATCGCGCGCCATTTGTTCGCATAGGGCGGCGACGCTGTCGAACTTCAATTCATCACGCAATCGCTCGACAAAATGTACTTCGAGTTCCTGACCATAAATGTCGCGGTCGAAATCGAGAATGTACACTTCGACCAAGCGTTGACCTCCACCGAACGTGGGGCGGATGCCGACGCTCGCCGCGCCCCCGAACGATTCACGCCCAAGTTTCACGCGCACCGCGTAGATGCCATTCGCCGGAATCAATTTTTGGTCCGGCACCTTTAGATTCGCCGTCGGATAACCGAGCGCCCGCCCGCGCTGGTCTCCGTGAACCACTATGCCCCGCAGCATTGGATAATGCCCGAGCAAATGCGTCGCGCTCGCCACATCGCCCACGCCCACGAGTTCGCGTACGCGCGTACTCGAAATCGCGGCCTCCTGGAATTGCTCCACCTCGACCACCGTAACCTTAAAATTTAGCTCATTGCCCAGTTCGCGCAAGAACGGAATGTTGCCTTCGCGTTTATAGCCGAGCGCGAAATTGGGACCGCACACGAGTTCGAACATTTGCAGGTGATCGATCAGCAGCTCGACAAAGTCGCGCGCGCGAATCCGCGAGTGTTCGAGCGAGAAAGGAAAGATCACGACGTAATCCATTCCCAGTCGTTCGAGCAATTCGATTCGTTCCTCAATTGTGCTCAGGAGTAGCAAATTGGAATCCGGGCGCAAGATCATTTTTGGATGCGGATGCAGTGTGACCACCACACTCGCGCGGTTTTGTTCCTCCGACCGCGCGATCACAGTGTTGATCAAATGTTGATGCCCGCGATGTGCGCCGTCGAACGAGCCGATGGTTATGACACTTGGTCGCGTCAGATGCGCGGCATAAATGTCAGAGATGATTTCTGTCATTCGCAATAAGTTGCCAATAGAATACTTACTCCTCAGAATGGGAGCTCATCTTCTGTCAGAGGCGGAGGTTGTTTGCCAAGCAACGGAGTACCATCTGCGAGATAGAACTCGGGGCTTTCTGAATCAGTCAAATCCTGGAGGCTTACTATAATCTCTTTTTGCCACTGTTCAGGATAAGAGTCCAAATGCTGAAGTAAGCGGCCCTTGACGTACGCATCTCCGCTTCTTATAGCGTCAGAAATGGCTTGAATACATCTTCGTCGTTGATATTGCGCTGTTAAAACCTGAGGCAGAGCGGTAAAAAAGAAATGTGTCACATAACGACGATCGTCAAGATCGTCGCCTTCTAGTTTTCCAAGCAGAACCTGAGCAGCTCGATCTCGCAGGGTAAAGTGTGGTAGGAAGGCTCTTGCCCAAGTCCCAAGAGTTCCTACAACCCGATCATTTGCGTACTCTTCACCAATTTTTATAGTTTCGATCAGTTTGTTCTCTATTCTTAGCCGAGCCACTTCATTAATCCCGGGCCACAAACTCGTCGGTAGGATTTGTAGGGCACTTCTAATCGTCGGCTCATCCTGAGCGATTTTGAGTTCATCTGAGACAATAGCTAGGAATTCATCGGTCTGATCGCTGGAGAGTTGCTTCAATATCGCCGTGACCATATACTTGAGCTTGCTGCCGTTTCCTTCAAGCTTCTTCCTGTATATTTCGATCAGAGTATCACTCAGCTTATTTGGCGGGATTTCCGCCAAGAGCAATTCTGCATATCGATCTTGCTCGACAAAATCTGGGTCAAAGACTCTGGGTAAAAAATCAGAGAGAGTGAATGGCTGTCGAGATTCAGCCAAAATACTCAAGATATAATCCACAAAATAGATGATCGCATCCGCATTGTTCTTGGAATCCTCGACTTGCTCGTGGCTTCGCGGATTTCGGATAGCTTGATAGAGTCCCCTCAGTATCTGTTCTAGACCCCTCTGGATGTCGCGTTCAGTCTCGGTCTGAAGCTTATTAACTCTCAGTCGTGGTGTATTACCACCGAGAGCTTGTCCGACAAGACTTGCACCGTCA
>JBBSHK010000561.1:0-2515 GCA_038253185.1 Anaerolineae bacterium
AAATTTCTTGTTAGAAATTGCGCGGCGCTTTGTCATTCGGACTCGTTCCCCGCGCGGAATCGGGTTTTTGAAATGAGTTGTAGAGACGATTGCGAATACAACGAAATTCAGATTTATTCGGTTTGGGGAATCGGCTCTAGAAACTCGAGGCGATTGCCAAAGGGGTCAAAGGCGTAAAAGCGATGATAGCCCGGGAAATTGTCGTCGCTCTGCGTTTGAAATCCCGCGCGCTCGATTTTTTCGCGCAGCCCGTCGAGTCCGACGACGCTGAACGCGGGATGCGCTTTCTTCGCCGCGCGCAAGTCCGTTTCAACGCCGACGTGCAATTGCTGAGCACCCGATTGAAACCAGACACCGCCGCGTTTCGCGAGTTCAGGCGGTTTCGGAATTTCGGGCAGACCTAATAAGTCGCCATAAAATTTTCGCGCCGGCTCTTCGCAATTCGGCGGCGCGGCGATCTGGACGTGGTGAATGCCTGAAATCATTTTTGATTTCGGATTGCTGATTTTTGATTATGAATTGCAGTGTGTTGGCATGTAAAATCAAAAATCAGCAATCAACAATCATCAATCCGGTCCCATTGTCTCCAGCACGCGCTGCGCCGCCACGCGCGCTTCGTCTGGCAGATTTGATTCCAATAGAGCCTGCAAGGGTTTGCGCGCGAGGTCGCTGCGAATTTTGATGAGCGATTCAGCGGCGACCTCGCGAACTTCCGGCTCACCGACCTGCAAATCGACGATGAGCGCGGGCACTGCTTTTTCGGTGCCGAATTCGCCCAGCGCGCGTGCCGCCGCGAGACGCAGCCGCGTATCCACCGTGCCCACACGCGCATCGCCGCGCAGCGCGACCAGCAGCGGCTCGATTACGCGGTCGCTCTTGCTCTGACCCAGTGCGGCGACCACCTGATCGCGCACCTCCGCGTTCGTGTCGCGCAGTTGCGGCAGCAGGTATTCAATCGCGCGGTCCGTTTCCAATTTCCCCAAAATCTGTGCCGCGCGCGCGCGGGCAGCCGGGTCACGCTCCTTTAGCCGCGCCGAAAAGAAATCGGTGGCGGGATTGCTCCGCAGCGCGGCGAGACTCTGCGCCGCGACCGGATCCTGCTCATCCCACGCGCGCTTGATCAGCGTCGGCAGCACTCGGTCCATTAATTCTTTCGGTGCGTCAGCCGCTTGCGCGAGCGCGTGCGCCGCAAGATTCACATCGCCGCGTTCGAGCAGCGCCTCGACCAAAGGACGTGCTTCACCGAGTCCGGCATAAAACAAGATCACCTCGCTCCAATCTTCATCTTCCAAATGCTCGAGCAGCGGCGCGGGGTCGGGATTGCGGCGCAGCGCGCGTGCTGCAAGAAAATCTTGCAAGAGCGGATGCACGAATTCGACGCGCCCCGCCGGACGCTCGCGCAGGAGACCGTAACCGCGCGCGAGATGCTCTTCCTTCGCAATTTGCCCGCGCTTGGTCGAGAGTGCGATGCCTTCAAGCGCACGCGCGGACAAGTCGGGATCGCTCTCGGTCGCGAGGTGAGCCTTCACGTACGCGTCAAACAAATCGGCGCGGTGCCTCGGCAATGTCGAGACCGCGGCGCGCACCGGCGCGTCGAACGGACTCGCCATGTGGGCGGGCGCGGACTGCTTGAGCGCGGCGACACCTTGGGGCGCGTTCAAAGTCTTGGCGGACTCGTCGTAAACTTGCAACAGCAAAAACAAATTGAGCGGATTCGTGGCGAGCACTCGCGTTCCGAGATTCGCTTTCAGCGCGGCGATGAACGATTCGAGCGCGCGGTTCGCGAGCTTGACGCCGCCGTGACCGGTCGCATGGCTCGCGGGAAACCACGCTTCGGCTGCTGCAAATAATTCGCGTTCGTTCAAGGGCTGTAATGCGAGCGGGACGAATTCATCGGGCAAGCCCCTCACGTCGTGCGTCGACACGATGATACGCGCGTTCGGAAATTCGCGCGCGAGCTGGGCGATATATTCCCGCTGCGCGCGAATGGGCTGTACGTCGTCGAGCAAGATGAGTGAGGTATTCGGTAATTTCTGGGGCAGCGCGTTCGGATGATAATCGGACAGCGAGATGACGGAAGTCTCTTGTGACAAGAATTGCAGCGCGGAGGTTTTGCCCGCGCCTGACGCGCCGACCAATGCCGCGCGCCGGTGCTTGACGCCGAGACGGTCGAGGTGCCACATCTCGCCATCCCGCAAATCGCGCACGCGCGGGACGACGTACCGCCCAGTGGCAGAAAAGTTTTTGCGCAGAGTGGGGAGACCATCCAGCGCAACGCGAGGTGAAGCGAGCGAAGGCGATTTGCGCAAGGCAGAAATGAATTTCAAATCGAATCCTTCCCATGAGTGGCTAAAGTCGCGAAGGTATTGATCGTTTGTCATTTCGAGCGAAGTCGTGGATACCTTTAGGTGCGAGAAATCTAGAGTCCCAGTAGAGATTTCTCGGCGCTTCGCTCCTCGAAATGACACGTTCATCTATTCGACTTTAGCCACTCCTCCTTCCGACGAGACTGGAG
>JBBSHK010000562.1:0-2509 GCA_038253185.1 Anaerolineae bacterium
ATGGGGTCGAAGGCGAAAAAGTTTTTCGGGCGAATCCGGTGGATCTCGCCGTGCTCGACGTGATGATGCCTCACCGTGATGGTTTTTCGCTCTGCCGAGACTTGCGCGCAATTTCGAACGTTCCAATTATTATGTTGACGGCGCGGCAGGAGGTCGAAGATATTGTCAAAGGGCTGGAGCTGGGCGCGGATGATTACATTACCAAGCCCTTCAACTTGCGCGAAGTGGTCGCGCGGGTCAACGCGGTGCTGTCGCGGGTTGACCGGCATCGGGGAGAAACGCCCGCGCGCGTCAAAAGTATCGGTGACGTGGCGCTCGACCTGGACCGTGGCGCGGCAAAGGTGCGCGGGGCGGAAGTTCTACTCACGCCGATCGAGTTTGAGTTGCTCTATTATTTAATGGTGAATGCGGGACGCTTGCTGGAACGGGAAACCTTGCTGCGCGATGTCTGGGGTTACGATTACTTTGGCAAGACCAATCTGGTGGATGTCGCGATGCGCCGTTTACGCGAAAAAATTGAAAGTGATCCCTCCCAACCGATCTACCTCCTAACCGTCCGCGGTCAGGGCTATCGCTTTGCCGCTGCCTCTGAGATCGAACAACCGTGACCCAGTCCATCCGAGTATGATCGACGGTCTGCTGAAAGAGAATTAAACAAGAGATATGGCTTCAAGTCTGCCTCCCAACGGACCTGCGCGCAAACCGACCGAGCCGTGGCGCGTCGAGCGAATGGTGCAACGCGTGCCGGGGCACATCGACGAAGGCTCGCGCTTTTCGCCCTGGCTTATTGTTGCCGCCATCGTCGTAATCGTGCTGGTCGGAAGTTTGCTGTTGATATTCTCCGGCATCACCGGCTCGGGAGTCGCTACGGGCACCACGCAAAACACGCGCACTCCGCGGGCGGTGACCACCACCACGACGACCACCATACGCGTAACCGCCACGGTGGAATCCGGTACGGCGACGCCGAGCGCCGCGCCCACCGGCGTCACTTTGAAATACACCGTGAAGAAAGGTGACACGCTCTCATCGATTGCGCAAAAATTCAAGGTCTCGGTGCAAGCGATCCGTGCGGCGAACAGTCTGAGTGATGATACGATCAAAGTGGGCGATGTGCTAACGATTCCGGTGCCGACGCCCACTCCGGTGGCGCTGGCGGTGGCAACCCTTCCGCCGCCCGGCACCAATACGCCTTTCCTTTTACGAACACCAACCCAAATCGGGCTGGCAAAAACCCCAGCACTCGCGAATGGAACAACCCCCACTGCTACGCCGGGGGTTGTTGTTTATACGGTGCGGCAGGGCGACACACTGATTTCGATAGCTGGTGTATTTAGCACGACCGTGCAAGCGATTATGAGCATCAATAAATTTGACGGTCCCAGCATTCGCGTCGGTCAGCCGATCACAGTTCCTGTGGGCGTAATCATTCCAACTTTGACTCCGGTTCCAACTATCGCCGTGCCATCGACGGCAACGGTCACGCCTCAATTCACGTTCGCCGCGCCGGACCTGATTTCTCCGAAGGACAATGCCGACATCGCGCACAACGATAGCGTCGTGTTCCAATGGCTCTCCGTAGGCGAGCTGCGCAGCGATGAGTCTTATGTGCTGCACGTGCGCTGCACTACCGAGGGGCTTGACTGTGACGCCGCTTATCAAATCAGCGCGGACCAGGGCAATGCCTTCAAGCTGGAGACGGCGCCGGTGGAGCACACAGGTCCCGCAGAATTTTTGTGGTACGTGGTGGTCGTGCGCGGAAGTGGTTGTGGCTCCGTCGTGGCGCCCACGGCAGCGACCCAACCCTGCGCGGTGAGTCCAGTCAGCGAGCCGCGCACCTTTACGTGGCGATAGAAGTATTCAACACAAATGAGCGCGGATGATCACGGATTGGAACTGAACAAAATCCCTAAAAGCACCTAACGAAACACATGCGAAATTAGCAGTTCTGTCAAATTCCACACAGTGGGCAAAGTTTTCATCTTCGCGACGTCATTTTGTTAAATGCTTTAGACGGATCATTAGCCCATCCGCATTTATCTGCGGTTACGATTCTTCAACCATCTCCGCCGCGCGACGAATGAGCTGCAGCGCCGCTTCGACCTCATCGGTCAAATGCCAAATATCGAGATCATCCGCGCTGATCGTGTGAAAGCGATCGACCAGCGATTTTTTCATCCACTCGCAGAGCGGCTGCCAATAGTCCACGCCGATGAGAATGACCGGAATCGAACGGTCGGCTTTGCCGGTTTGAATCAGCGTGAGGATGGTGTACAGTTCGTCGAGTGTGCCATAGCCGCCGGGGAAAAAAACATACGCGAGCGAAGCATAGTCGAGCATAAACTTGCGGCTGAAAAAATAATGAAAGCCCATCCCCTGTTTCACGTACCGGTTGAATTGTTGTTCGAGCGGCAATTCGATATTCAGTCCGACCGATAGACCGCCTCCCTCCGTCGCGCCGCGATTGCCCGCCTCCATAATTCCCGGTCCGCCGCCGGTGACAATCGTA
>JBBSHK010000563.1:0-2502 GCA_038253185.1 Anaerolineae bacterium
CTAAGGATGTGCCACTCGCAAAAACCGCTCGAAATGACAGTTGGTGCGTAAGGTGAATTATTTAGTTACAAAGAGACACGGCAGAGAACCGTGTCTCTTTGTTTACAGCAATAGGCTCGCTGAGCCGCCGTGACCGGATCTAGTTGGATAACACACTGGCTTGACCTGCCCCGGAGCGCAGCGCGAGTCACGTATCTCCACGGATGAATCATCAAGACCACGTTCATCTTTTGCGACGCGGGATCGCGAACATTGGTGGGCAGTGGGCAGACCTCGGCTCGGGCGACGGGGCGTTTACTCTGGCGCTGCGTGATCTGATCGGTGGCGAGGCTGAGATTTTTTCAGTCGAAAAAGATAGCTCGCGCCTTGAGCAACAAAAAATAAATTTTCATCAGAACTTTTCCGATTCCAAAATCCATTTCATCAATGCCGATTTCACGTATCCGCTTGAACTGCCTCTGTTGGATGGAATCGTGATGGCGAACGCGCTGCACTTTATTTGCCACAAGGAAACATTGCTCGACCAACTACGCGGATATTTGAAACCGAATGGACGATTTCTGCTGGTCGAGTACAACGTGGACTCGGGCAACCAGTGGGTGCCGCATCCACTTTCCTACGAGTCTTTTCGGCAGCTCGCGCCGAAAGCGGGTTTGACTGAACCTACGCGGCTGGCGAGGCTGCCTTCGCGTTTTCTTCGCGAGATTTATTCCGCGCTGTGTTTTAACACAGACGCGCCTCCTCCTCGGGGAAAATAAAAAGACGGCTTCTAAAAGCCATCCTGCGCTAGATAAATCGTATGCCCCGCACGCAAATCCACCGCGCCAAGTCCTCTGCGCTGAAGGTTACCCGCGTTTTGCCGGGTGTCGTTAGCGGCTGCCGCCTTTCTTTCCACCTTTGCGACTGGAGGCGTGGCTTGCTTTCTTGCCTCGTCCGCTACCGGACTTTTTACCGCCACCGCTCTCTTTATTTACCGTAGCATAGGCGCGAGCCTTTGCTTCCTTCGAGGATACTCCACGTTTGGAATAACTCTCTGCGATGTTTTCTGCTTTCCTTTTTTGCTTCGAGGTGTAACTCGATTTATCACCACGCGGGATAATAACCTCATAACGAGGCAACGGCGTACCAACAATCGGTACGCCGTTGCTCATTCCTAAATCATCCTTATAGACGAATCAAATAAAACTCGTATGATGTATCATTTCGAGGAGCGAAGCGACGAGAAATCTCAGCGGTGTGGAAACCGAGATTTCTCGCTCCGCTCGAAATGACATCGACCGACATACTACGACTTTTATTTGTGTTGTCTATTAGACCCGGGTGCGGGCGGGTGCCACAGCACGAAGGATCGCCACTAAAATTACCGCGCCGATAAAGGCGACGATGATACTACCCACCAGACCATAACCCCCAAGTCCTACCAAGCTGGCGAGAAAGCCGCCGATGATCGCGCCGATGATGCCGATGATGATGTCACCAACAACACCGTAACCACCACCTTTCATCACCAAGCCAGCGAGCCATCCGGCGATCAAACCGACAACCAGCCACGTTACCAAAGTCGCAAGATCCATCTTTACCTCCCTTTACATTGAACTGCTAAATTGCTTACTAATTGTCTCAAGAATATCAAAAACGTGCTTGGACTGAATCCGTCGCGAGAGTGATTTTTTTGCGTCCGCGATTCAACGGAAAAACTGCGCTCTGATATATATAATTCAGCCAAACCACCTACGGTGTGGCGGCAGAGTGGAAAACCTTGGGCAACCGAAAAGAACCGCCGTCGCGGTCTATGAGATGGGGCGACTCATTGAAGGCATTCTGTTGATCTCAGCCTCGCGTTCAATTTTTCTTTGACACTCCAATTCCGCTGTGCTATACTCGCGCCCGCGTCGTCTAAACCGACTTGCGAGTTGACTCGGAAAAAGTCTCGCAGAGTTCGACGCGACTGATTATTTGGAATGACGGTTTTTGCCTCGACCTCGCCTGCCGCTCGCAGCGCCCCAACTCGCCAGTCCTCTGAAGGTCGCGGGTGGCATCGGCTTGACAACCACCACCCACGCCCCGAACTATTTCACCTGCTCGCACTCGCGATTTTTTCCGTGCTCGCCATTGCAATGACGTTGCCCCTCGCGCTGCGCGCCGGCGACGCCTTGATCGGGACCGACAGCAATGCGCTGAATGACTCGTATTTTAGCGTCTGGATTTTCGGTTGGCAGGCACACCAACTGCTGGTCGATCCGCTCCATCTGTTTCAGGGAAATATTTTTTATCCGTTTCCCAACACGCTCGCCTTTTCTGAAATTATTTTGCCTGAAGCGTTAATGTACTTGCCCCTCGAGCTGGCGACGCGCAATCCGATTCTGGCGTACAACCTCGTTGTGCTCGCGCTCTTTGCGCTCAATGCATTCGCGACGTACTTGTGGGCGCTCGATTTTTTTCAGCGCGAACGCGGAGAGGTAATTGTCGCGCGGCATCGGGGCGCGGCGCTGCTGGCGGGCA
>JBBSHK010000564.1:0-2501 GCA_038253185.1 Anaerolineae bacterium
ATAAAACCAAATGTATACACGACTGCGCCCGGTCAGATTACGCGCCGCGAGGAAACTAAAGGGCAGCGCGATCAATCCGCCCAGCGTGGTCGCAAGCAGCGCCTGAAAAATCGTGAGCAGCATCTGCCGCCAAACTGTGTCGAGGATGTCAGGACTGATGTCGAAGGCGATGAAATCTCGCACCAGCCGCAGGAAGGTTGGACCCGGATCGAGGAGCTGGCGCAAATCAATTTCGGTGAGCTGCCAACTGTAAACAAAGACCGCGAGCAGTAACACCGCGTAAAATAATTTTCGCGTATTGGCGACGAGAGGACTTGCCGGCGCGGTTTTCGGTTTGGTTTCGCCGACGAGAATTTGTTCGCGCCAGCGCGCGCTGACATAATCAACAAGGATAATCACGATTGCCACCATCCACAGCGCGGCGGCGTACTGCTCGTAACCACCTTTGTGAATCGTTTCGACGACGAAAAATCCGATGCCGCCGCCCCCGACAAAGCCAATGACAGTCGCCGAGCGCATATTAATATCCCAGCGCAAAAGACTGTACGCCAGAAACGGCGGCACGATTTGCGGAATGACCGCGTAGCGAATGACCTGCAAGAGATTCGCGCCGGTCGCGGTGATCGCCTCAATCGGACCGGGGTCGATATGCTCGATTTCCTCCGAATAAAGTTTCGCCAGCGCGGCGATTGAGTGAATCGCCAGCGCCAACATTCCGGCAAACGGTCCTTGTCCCACCCACACGATGACGATCAGCCCCCAAATCAGCGTGTCAATCGAACGCATAATGTTAAAGAACGCGCGCGCGAGGTAATAAATGATCGCGCCGCCGGGAACACGCGACATGATATTGTGCGCGGCGAAAAAACTGAGTGGGATTGCCAGGACGATGGAGAGCAAGGTCGCCAGCAAGCCCTGTGCGATGGTGACGAACAGCGTGCCCGCGATCGGCTTGAGAATCGTTGCGCCTGCTTGGAGCAAGCCCGCGTTCACCAGCAGCGCGGGCGCGGGTTCTTGCGAAACGCGCCCGATGATGTCGCCAAAATTTTCGCTCGGATGAATCGCGCCGCTTTCGTCGGTGGTAAAAAGGTCGGGATGGATCAGCGCCTCGCCGATAGTACGCAAATCGCCAAAGCCCGTGACCAGCCGATTCAGTCTGACGTCAGTGACTTGCCACGCGAGGGTGTAGATGATGAGCGCGGGCAGCAAGAATCCAAACGCGCTGAACGCGATCTGTCCCTGCGCGTGACGATACGCGTCGAAAATATTCCACAACCAAAAGAGCGCGAGCAAAAGCCACAGCCAACTGGTGGCGACTACGCCGAGGTTGACCAAGCCGACCTTAAAATTATCAAGCGCCCAATTGATCAGGTACGCCAGCGCGAGCGTCGTCGTCAGTACCGCCGCGCCGCGCAGCGAATCACCTAAATAAAATTGTCCCGCGCCGGGAACGATGAGAGAAAACAAACCCGCGAGGGAGGGGTTCTTCGGAGTTGCTCGTAAAGGGTTTGCGCGTTCCACAGATATTTTCGTTTCGCGAGAGGAGATTTTCCTTTATGTCATTCTGAGCGCCACAGGCGCGAAGAATCTCTTGTGAGGACGTACTTTAGAGGTGGCGCATCTAGAGATTCTTCGCTTCGCTCAGAATGACAAGAAACCACTTGCGCTAAATAATCGTCACGCGTTCCGCATCTTGTCCGTACACGGCTTTGAATTGCGCGTCGTCGATCTGTTTCGGCAGACCTTGAAAAACCAGCTCACCGTCTTTCAAAGCAATCGCGCGCGTGGCGTAGCGATGCACGAGATCGAGGAAATGCAAGCTGCACAAGACCGTGATCTTGTCGTGCTTGTTCAACTCTTCCAGATATTTCATAATCGAATGTGACAAGACTGGATCAAGCGAGGCGACCGGCTCATCCGCCAGAATTAATTTCGGTTCTTGCATCAGCGCGCGGGCGATGCCGACGCGCTGCTGTTGTCCGCCGGAAAGCGAATCGGCGCGCACGTACGCCTTTTCGCGCAAGCCCATTCGTTCGAGGTTTTTCAAGGCGCGCGCGCGGTCCGCGGCGGAGAAATAATTGAACAAGCTCTGGTTCGGATTGATATAGCCGAGACGACCGGAGAGAACATTCATAATAACGGGCGAACGTTTGACCAGATTGAATTGCTGAAAGATCATTCCGATTTGGCGGCGAATGCGGCGGAGTTCGTTCGAGTTGGCTGCAGTAATATCGATGTCATCCCAGAAGATTTTGCCCGAGGTCGGTTCGATGAGCCGATTGATACAGCGTAGTAGCGTGGACTTGCCGGAGCCACTCAGACCAATCACTGCGAGGAATTCACCATCGCCCACCTGAAAGCTCACGTCCTTGAGCGCGACGGTGCCGTTCGGATAAACTTTGCTCAGATGTTCCACGCGTAACATAAGCGGGGTTACAAAAAGGGCAGAGGGAAAACTTTCCCTCTGCCCCTGTTTTGCAGAAATAGAATTATTTGACGAA
>JBBSHK010000565.1:0-2500 GCA_038253185.1 Anaerolineae bacterium
GAGGAGCGGTTTTTGCGACGAGTGGCACATCCCACGTGCCATCGTGGGAAAATCTCGCTTAGCTAACGTTGAGATTTCTCGCAAATGCGGCTTGAAATGACATGTACTGCGTAAGGTGAGTTTTAACTTGTCACGCGTCCCTTGTCACCGGTCACTTGTCCCATTCCTCATCTTCTCCGCCCTTGATCGGGATACGCGTTCGCGCCAAAGATTTCCGGCGGGAGTTGAAAGCCCGCGACTTCGAGCCGCGGGGTGAACTTGGGGCGGATGCCGGTGGGCAGCATATCGCCAAAGACGCGACCCTCCGAGTCCGCGCCGCGTTCGGCATAACGAAAAATATCTTGCAGCACGACGATGTCGCCTTCCATCCCTTGCACCTCGGTGATCTGCACGATCTTGCGCGAGCCGTCCCGCAAGCGCGCTTGCTCCACGATCAAGTCAACCGCCGCGGCGATTTGCTCGCGCACGACTTTCACCGGCAAATCGATTCCTGCCATCAACGACATCGTCTCCAAGCGTGAGATGACATCGCGCGGCGTATTGGCATGCAGTGTCGTCAGCGAGCCATCATGTCCGGTGTTCATCGCTTGCAGCATATCCAGTGCTTCCGCGCTGCGGACTTCACCTACGACGATGCGGTCGGGTCTCATGCGCAGCGCGTTGGTCACCAAATCACGAATCGAAACGCGACCCGACCCGTCGACTTCCGGCGGTTTCGATTCCAAACGTACAACGTGCCGCTTGTTCAATTGAAGCTCTGCCGAATCTTCGATCGTTACGATGCGATCGGTGTCGGGGATGAAATTTGAGAGAACGTTGAGCAGCGTGGTCTTGCCGCTGCCGGTGCCACCCGCGACCACCACGTTCAATCGCGAAACGACGCACGCGCGCAAAAATTCCGACATGCCCGCAGTGAGTGTGCCGAATCGCACTAGGTCTTCGACGTTCAGTTTCTTGCTCGCGAATTTGCGGATGGTGAGTGTGGGACCATCGATCGCGCTGGGTGGAATAATTACATTCACGCGCGAGCCATCCGGCAGACGCGCGTCGACCATCGGCGATTTGCGATCCACGCGGCGACCGAGTGGGCGGATGATGCGCTCGATGATCCGCATCATATGCGCGTCGTCATTAAAGTGAACGGTGCTCTCTTGAATCCGTCCCAGCTTCTCGACGAAAACCAGATGCGGTCCGTTCGCCATAATCTCAGTTATGGTGGGGTCTGCCAACAGAATGTCGAGCGGACCAAAGCCGAGAATTTCCGCCAGCACTTCCGACTCGAGTCGTGATTGCTGCACGGGCGGGAGGCGGACGCCATTGGCTTGCAGCGTCACCGCGATGCGGTCGGTGACCAGGTTGGTTGTTTGTGGTGTGCGCGCCAGTTCTCCCGCGCCGGGCAAGCTGGTCACCACCTTATCGATGACCCACTGCCGCAATTGCTGCCACTTGATCTCAGTATCGAGTTCAGCAGAGGCAGCCGTCGCTTCATCCGGCGCGGGCTTATGGCTCTCAGACAAATTCGGTGGATTCGCGATGGTTGGAGCCGCCGAGTGTGTCGGCGTGCTCGCGAGCGGTACGGCAGGCGCGGGTAGCACCTCTGCCGCCGGCATCTCTGGAGATTTTCTTTCGATTCGACTCAGCAGCGACGGCATCTAATTCTCAATCCTCCCTGCTCCCGTGCTCTTGCCATTTCCATTCTTTTCCAGAACCTGTTGCAATTGGTAGCGGAGGTCTTGCGGTGTGTACGGCTTTTGCAAAAAGCCCGCGAGCCCCTTGCTCTTAAATCGATCCGTCGCATCCTGTTCCGAATAACCACTCATCAACAGCACGCGCGCGTCCGGTCGAATCCGCCGCAGCTCGCGAAAGGTTGCCTCGCCGCTCAGACGCGACATGGTCATATCTAACAGCACGCAGGCAATCGCTTCCGGCTGCGCGCGAAACATTTCAATTCCGACGATGCCATCCTCCGCCAGCAGCGGCTTGTAGCCAAATTTCTCGAGGATGAGACTGGTCACCTGGCGTACCGAATCTTCGTCGTCAATCACCAGTACCGTGCGATGGTGCTGTTCCATTTTGAGTGTTCTACAATTTTACAAAATACGCTTCGACCGCGCCATCGAGCAGTTCTTTATTGAGCGCGGGTTCGACTTGCAGATATTTGGCAATGTCGCGCAGTTGGTCGAGCAAGTCGCGCGGGTGCACCGACTTGGGTTCGCGCTTGGGTTTGATGTAATGCTCGAGCACGAGGTATTTGAATTGGTCTTCGTCATAGCGAATGCCGCGCGCTTGCGTCACGCGTTGAAAAATGATGCGGAACTCATCCCAAGTGGGATTCGGCACCTCGATCTTGTGGCGGATGCGGCGCAAAAAGGCGTCGTCCACCAGGTCCGCCGGCGCGAGATTCGTCGAGAAAACCACCAGCGCGTCAAACGGAATCTCGATTTTCTTGCCGGTCTGCAAGGTCAAATAATCGAGGCGTTTTTCGAGCGGCACAATCCAA
>JBBSHK010000566.1:0-2498 GCA_038253185.1 Anaerolineae bacterium
AGAACACGCCCCCGCCGATGGGATCATCTTACTTGGCGGCACAGACATTAACTCGCGTATGTATGGCGAATCGAATCGTTTTTGCCAAAAAGCTGACTATACACGCGATGTGACCGAGTGGGCATTGGCGCGGCGCGCGCTAAGTAAAGAACTGCCGCTTTTTGGAATCTGCCGCGGCGCACAGATGATCGCGGTCGCATGTGGAGGCTCACTCTACCAAGACCTATGCCGCGATGGAAAAACTGCCGTCTCGCATACCTATTCGTACCATCCGCTTGTCAAGGTCCAACGCGAACTAAAAAAATATCTGCCCGACATGCTGGTCAACTCATATCACCACCAAGGCATTCGCACCCTGCCGCCGTATCTACACGTGCTCGCCCAATCACCCGACGGCGTAATCGAAGCATTCGGCACGGACACTCGCCAAACCGTCGGCGCACCAATTCTCGCCGTCCAGTTTCATCCCGAACTACTCGCAGAACAAAACCCCGATTGGTGCGACCTGTTCGACTGGTTCGTCAACCATCGTTGACAGATATTGCATACGTTTGTATAATGCCGCCGTGCTGAAAGACTATCTCACCACCGACGACGCCGCGCGCGAGCTCGGCGTCTCTCGCAAGACTATTCAGTCCGCGATCTATCGCGGACGCTTGTCGGCTGAACGCATCGGTAACCACACGTACATCATTCCCCGTGCGGAATTCGACCGCTACCGGCTAACCCCGCGCCCACGCGGCTTTCCAAAGGGACGCAAACGCAGCAAGCCGTGAACCCATCCCAAATTACCGTTCTACGCGGCATCCTACGCGCACTCCAAACGCAGCTGGTCGCCGATCCCAAGAGCGCTCGCGACATCACCGATCAATGCAATGAATATCTCGCACGCGCAGAACTCCCCGACGAACTCCGCGCTGAGTTTGACACACTCAAGCGCCGCGCGGAACGCGTGTGAGCGCCATCAATTATTGTCCACACGCGCCGCGCACGCACAGCTCGAGCGCGATCCGAAAGGTTAGCGCGAACAGCGCGAACCCAACAATAAAAAAAGCGATCAGCGCAACTTTGAACATCATCCGCACGAGCTTGATCATCCGCTGCGACTCCTAAACCATAAAGGGCACCGCAAAGCCCTTGTCCAGCATTTCTTTATTCAAGAGCGCGCCGTCTGCCAGGTACACATTGGCGTCCACTCTGCCGCTGTATTTGTCGAGCGAAAATAGATCGAGTGTGACCACGTCGCCCACCTTGACACGCGTCGCGAGATAATCTCGTGACGCCTTGCCTTCGGGCGTCGAGAGTTCGGGCGCGTTGATGCCATATAGACGCGCCGCGACTTCGATCTCCTCAACCTCGTTGAACCAGGTGCGCTGGCGAATGCGCACGTGAAAAGTATCGCCGTCCCACAACTTGACGACGACCGCGGCGACGTGAAATTGCGGCGGTGCTGGCGCTCGCGCCGCGGCGGTCAGTGCGCTCGGCGCGAGTGCTTCGGCGTGTCCATTTTGTGCGATCTGCGCGCGCTGTGTGGTTGCCGCTTGGTAATTCTGGTGCATGTCGTCGATGGTGTAGGCGACGATGAGTAGCATCGCAATCGGCGTCGTCACGAGCAGGATTTGATTAATGTCCTCCGCTCGCGCGCCCGCATACTTGCCGCCGAAATAGGTCAGCAATGTCACGGCGCTCGAAAACACCAGTGTCCAGAAGCGGCGCGAGTTACGGATGGGAATTGTAGTGTTCATTGACACGAACTTTTTCCTGCGCCGCTTCCACCTGACACCGGCAGTAACATCACCGGCGTGGATGTCGATGTGAACGGCGGCTCCAACGTGACAGCAGGGAATGTCGGTTGTTCCGTCCCCGCCGCGCTGGGTGTAATTTGTACCGTCGGCGATGGAGTTAGGGTTGGCGTTTCACTGGGCGCCACAGTCGGAGTCTCACTTGCGTCCGACGTAGAGCTTGGTGCAGCCGTGGACGTCACGCTCGGCGTGAGACTGGGCGCGACGGTCGGCGGCGCACTAGGTAACGGCTCTGGTCGCGGACGCGGTAGGAGGAGCCAACACGCCAAGAGAACCAGCGCCAAGATAGCGACCAGAGCCGTTCGACGCATTTTCATTTATTTCTTCCCGCGGGAACTTGCCTTCGCTTTCCCGCGCGCCGCAACTCCAACGGGTTCCTTCGGGACGGGCACGCCGCTGCCCTTCAATGTCGCGACCAGCGCGGCAATTTCATCGAGTCCCGTCTGCGCCTTTTGGTCGGTTGCCGCATTCGCTTGAGCTTGCGCCGCCGTCGCATCGAGCGCGGCTTGCGCTTTAGATTCTGCATCGGTCGCGTTGGCAACCGCCGCGTCGGCTTCCGCCTTCGCCGCGTCCGTCGCGCTTTGCGCGTCGGCGAGACGCGTCGAGATCGCATCGAGTTGCGCTTGGAAATCCTGACTGACTGCCATGAGAGTCCTCCTCAATTGTTGAATCTGTCGCCGCGCCTCGCGGTCGACG
>JBBSHK010000567.1:0-2494 GCA_038253185.1 Anaerolineae bacterium
AAGAAATCGACGGGCAGGACATAGGTGGCAACGCCGCTTTGCATCGCCAGCGTCACCACCCTCATCATTGGCGCGCGTCGGTTAAAATCGCTGACCGCGTCCTTGATCGCTTGATCGTACTGCGACGCGCTAGGAACGCCGTCCCGTGCGGGAACCGCGTTTTGCAGCCTCGTCGTCAGCGCGCTGAGACTTTCCGGCATTGATCAAGCTCTCCTCACGTTCGGTTTCGGCAGCGGTTTCGGCAGCGGTCTTTTCAACCTCTGCGGCGGTTGCCGCACGCTCGGCGGCGCGATCGTCGGTGAACCGGTTTTGTGGAGCTTCGTCCTCGGGCACGGACGGAGTCGCATTCAGCGATGGAGCACCGGTGATGCCGGTGGTATTCAAACCCACGGTCGGCGCGGCAGGTGCCATGCCACTCGCGGTCTTGGTGTCCGGTCCCATGCGCCCGATCACCACCGGCTCATTGAGTCCCGCATTGCCATAGCCCGGAGTGTATTCGTTCGCTCCCGGCGGCAAGGTGCGTTTCTGTTCACCCGCCTCGTCATCGGCTTTCTCGTCGATGACCTCGAAACCCTCGGGATGGAAGCGTTCCGCTTCTTCCAACTGGGCGCGACTGGTCCAGCGCGCTTCGCCGGGCATGATGTACTCACCCGCGAGCACTGCTTGAGCATCGCCCTTGTAAACCACTTTTACTCGATCAGAGCTTGCCATCGTATCCTCCTGAGTTATACGCGGGGCAGGCTACCCTGCCCCGCATTTACAATAACCAATTACGCCCGAACCAGTTCGGGACCCGACCCCAGGTCGGGATTAGACTATCTTCACGTACGACGCTTTGTCGGCGAGCGGCGAGTCTGCGCCGTTATACTCTTCGGCATACCATTGGTCTGCCGCGATCAACTTGCCTGTCGGGTCGTAGGACGGGAACGGTCCTTTGATCGCCATCGGCTTGAACACACGATAGGCGACCTGCTCGCGGTTCAACGGCACGATGTAGCTGTCGGTGAATTCCGTCGAGGCGAAAGTGGGCAGACCCTTGATCCGTCCCACATAGCCGTTGCCCATGAGTTCCGAATCGGCGCGGTTCCACACCAAGCCCTGCGGCGTGCCCCAGTTGGCGAGCAAGTCGCTGTTCTGGATGCTCAAGAGGATGGCGGTCGGCTCGTAATAGCGCTTGGACAATTTCACGCGAGCGGCGCCGATGTACTTCACCAGCGTATCGATAGAGTCCGTCGCCGAGTTCCACACCCCACCCGAATTCGCCGGAGTCCGCAGCGCGCCCGCCAGCGCGAGCTGGAAGAGATCACCTTCGATCTTGCGGCGAATCTCATTGATCAGGTTGTTCAGCGTGCGGGTGGTGGCATCCCAGCCCACCTGCGACCGCGAGAACGTGACCGCTTCGCTGCTCAACTGCGCCGCCAACCGGTCCGCCACGATTTCAAGTGTCTTGGATGCGAGCGTGGTCTTGGCTCGCTCGATCGGAGCCATTTCACCCTTGCGGATCGCCTCGTACGAGTACGAGATTTTCAGCGCCTGACCCGCTGTGATCGCCCCACCCGTGAGCGCCAAGAAGCGCCCGTTGAAATAGTCGATCACATAGTCTGTGCCCTCGACGTACGTTACGGTCAGCGCCAGATTCTTCACGACCACCGTGCCGGCTTTCTGGCGCTTGTCCGCCAGGCTCACCCAGTTCTCACCGCCGAGCGGATTCGAGCCGGTGATGTCCGCATTGGTCACCACCGCCGTGACAGTGGTGTCCTCCGCGTATTTCTCGAAAAAGATTTTCGTCGGCGCCTGATCGGTCACGCCGAAATCGAACACGCTCACTGCCACGACCGACGGCCACACCGCTTCGATGACGGCGCGCGAAACACCATACGGTAGTTGCAAGTCGGTGGTCGTCTCCGCTTCTTGCAGCATCTTCGACTCGCGCACCAGCTCGCGCTTGTACACTTCGTCAAAGCGTTCCAGCATCCGCGCCGTGAAACGCTCGTTCACGTTCTTCGGCTTGCGAAAATCGCGGCGTTCCATGTACCCCGCCTCGACCAATCGCTCCGTGAACTCGTGCGCGCTGCGCGCATAGTCCGGCGTGCCATCTGCTTCGAGCACCGGACCGACCACGCGCACTTCTCTGCTGCCAAACGATCCTCCAAACCCCATGCCCGCGAGCCGGGCTTGCGCCAGCATCGCGTCATAGCGCTTGGTCATCGCCTCCGCGAAGTGTTTCACCGCTTCGGGGCTTTCGGGATTCATTCCCTTCAGCTCGGCGACAAACGACTCGTTCAGCTTGCCGTACTTCAAATCCTTCGTCGCTTCGACGATCGCCGTCTCGACGGCTTGCTGGCGCTTGTTCTCCGCCAGTTCTTTCTTCGCCGCCGCGGCTTCGGTCAGCGCCTTCACCATATCCGCACCCGCGTCAATTCCCAGCGCGGTGCGGATGCGCTCTTCGAGCGCCTTCAACTGATCTTTGCCCATCTTGTCCACCTGGGCAGTG
>JBBSHK010000568.1:0-2490 GCA_038253185.1 Anaerolineae bacterium
ATTTTCGCGCCGACCGGGCGCGGGGTCGAGCCATCGGTCCACGTCACCGTCGCGAGCGCGACGTGATCGCCGCGCATGCGCCACTTTTGGATTTCCGGCAAAACTTCTTTCATGGTGTCTTTCCCAGCAGCGTCAGAATTTCTTTCTCGATGAACTCTGTTGTCATTGGTCCGCCAATATGAATCTCGCGAACGATCCCGTCGCGGTCAATAAAAACCGTCGTCGGCAGTGCTTGCACGCGGTAAACGCGCGCGACCTGAGCTTTCTCGTCGAGCAGAATCGGAAAATGCAGGTGATACAAATCCGCGTAACCGCTGACTTGATCGGCGTATTCACCCTGATTGACCGCGAGCACCGCGAAATCACCATTCGGATATTTCTCGTAAACTTTTTCAATGTTGGGCATCTCCGCGCTGCACGGACCACACCACGTCGCCCAAAAATTCACCATCACCGGCTTGCCGCGCAGTTGGCTGAGCCGAACATTTTTTTGGTCCAGCCCGCGCAGGGTAAAATCCGGCGCGAGCGCGCCCACCTGCGGCGCACCTTGCGTGAGCGCGGGCGTGCTCTCGGCAGCCGGGGCGACGAGAGCTTGAACCGATGCGGGGCGAACGTTCATGTAAACCAACCCGACCGCCATCAACGCGGCGCCGACCAGCATCAAGCTGCACGTCAAAATAATTCCGATCAACCAAAAGCGCGAGGTTCTCATTTCTATTCGCCGCGTTCGGGCTTGCCCAAATTATACAACAACAAAAAACTAAAAGGAGTGACGTCGCCGCCACTCCCCATCATCGTCTGCCTTCAGATTTTCGGTCTTTTTTTCAACGCAGGATGAATGGCAGAAAAATATTTGTGCCGACGACGCCGGTGCGGTCCGTCGCCGAATTATCACTCATGTTCAATTCGGCAAACGCGCCACTGATCTGCGCGTTGAAGCTCAACGTCTGCCCCGCGCTGCCCGATTGCACCTGAACCATAATCGTCGCCGAACCGCTCGCGTTAGCAGGCACCGTCCCAACGTTGAGCGTGTACGAACTGCCGCCATTTGCCGTAAACGTCGGATTCGAATTTACGTAATCGACCCCCGCGGGCAGAGTCGCATTGATCACCACGGAACTCTCCGCGGTCATACCCAAATTTGAATAATTGATAGTGTATTGGAGTGTGTCGCCGGGTCGCACCAACATTTGCGCGTCGCTCGCGCTGATATTGAGATCGTAGAGCGCGGTGATAGAACGGTACGCGTCGAGACGACCGTAACCGCTTGTATCGTCGCGTCCCGCCGCGCCCAGGTCTTTCGCGCCATTCTGCAACGCGGTTTGCACCTGCCCGGGCGTGAGGTCAGGATTCAGTGAGTAGAGCAACGCCGCCGCGCTCGCCACCATTGGCGCGGAGGCAGAGGTGCCGGAAAACCAGTTGTAGCCGCGTGAACAGTTGCCCGCGTTACAAACGGTCTGCGTGGTGTAAATGACCTGACCGGGCGCGAGCAAATCGAGGGCAGTGCCATAGTTAGAGCCCCACGAGGCATCATTGTTGTTGCACGCATCGTTCGTCGTGGACTTGCGCTGGTCGCACCAGTTCGACGCGCCGACCGCGACGACGTAACTGTTCAAACTCGCGGGGAAATCTACGCTGCTCAAGTTGGAGTTCCCGGTCGCGAACACGATCGTACTGCCGAGACCGTTTCGCCCGCCGAATCGCGCGTTGAGAATCGCCTTCGTTACATCATCACTTGGCGCGGGCATGGTCCAACTGTTGCTCAGCACGTCGGCAGCGCCCTTGCCGCTCTGCCACGCCCAATCAATTCCTGCCGCCAACATCGCCGTCGTGGTGGTACTCCATGCGCCGGTCGAATCCGCTTGCGCGATTTTTACCGGCACGATTTTGCAGAACCAGCACACGCCCGCGATGCCAAGCGCGTTGTCCGTGTGCGCCGCGGCGATACCGGCGACTGCCGTACCGTGACGGTCATAACCGGAGGGCTGCGTATTAGTGTCGGGCGGCTGCACCGTTTCATTCACACCGCTCACGACCTGACCCAGCAAGTCCGCGTGATTCGCATCAATGCCTTCGTCAATGATCGCGATCCTGAGAGTGCTCGCGCCTCTGGTGACTGCCCACGCTTGCGTCGCTTTAATATCGTCGCCGAGTTGTGAACCGGCAAACTGCTGTGAATTTTGCAGCGACCATTGGCTGCAAAAATCGCTGTCACTCGGACCCGTACAAGTTGCGACAGCGCCGGGCAAATTCAGCATCGGCGCGCGCGGCTGGCGGATCACAAAATTCGGCTCGGCGAAATCGACCCAACCGGATTCCACATAATCATTCGCGAGTTCGCGCGCGCCGCGCAGATTACCTATCATCGGGCGTAAGATTAATACGCGCGGCGAGGCATCCTGCGCGCGGATAAATTCCACACCATGCGACAGGTTGAAGGTTGCCGTCGCCGCGGGCGAGAGCGAGAGAGTGGATTTAAAACGGACGATG
>JBBSHK010000569.1:0-2487 GCA_038253185.1 Anaerolineae bacterium
GCAACCGCGATTTGATTCGCGAGCTTGCACACCTGCCCCATCCCGTTTGCGCCGATGTGCGTGATCGTTTTCCCCAGCACGTTAAGCACTGGACGCGCGCGTTCGAGCGCCTCCGCGTCGCCGCCGACCATAATCGAAAGCGTGCCGTCGATCGCGCCTTTCTCACCGCCGCTGACGGGCGCGTCGAGCATCTGCACATTTTTGGCGCGCAGCGCGTCGGCGATCTCGCGCGTGACCTGCGGCGAAATGGTGCTCATATCAATCACCAGCGAGCCGGGGCGCACCGTTTCGATGACACCATTCTCGCCGAGAAGTACTTTTTGCACGTCGGGCGAATCGGTGACCATCGTGATGACAATGTCCGATGTTTCCGCGAGCGCGCGCGGCGAGTCTGCCCATTCCGCGCCCAGCGCGAGCAATTCGTCCGCGCGTTTTTTCGTGCGATTGTGGATAGTGAGCGGAAACCCAGCTTTCAATAAATTTTTTCCCATCGGCTTGCCCATAATGCCGAGACCGATGAGTCCGACGCGAGTATCAGTCATATTCACTCCAATGGATCGGATGCCGCACGCGTTCGATTTTAATTCAACATCTCGCGTGTGGCAATAGCGCGGCGCGCGAATGACGCAATCACTCAAACGTTATATAATTCTGTACAGCGTAACGCATTCCACTCTTTCAGAAAGGTACATCGTGGCTGAACCATTTGTCACTCTCCGCGCGGAAGGTTCAATCGGCTGGATCACATTGAATCGTCCGCCTGCCAATTCGTACAACCGGCAATTCGTGAATGACCTCGGCGACGCGGTAGATGTGGTGCGCGCGGAGGAATCGATCCGCGTTGCCGTCCTGCACAGCGCGCTCGAAAAATTTTTCAGCGCGGGCGCGGACGTCAAAGCCTTCGGCGAAAATTCCTTCGACGCGAATATGCAGATGATCGAGGCAGAACACGCGGTGCTCGAACGGATGGAACAGACGCCGAAAATTTTTATCGCGATGATCGCGGGGCACTGTCTTGGCGGCGGACTGGAAATCGCGCTGGCGTGTGATTTTCGTTTCGCCGCGGCGGGTGATTTCAAAGTGGGGCTGCCCGAAGTGACGCTCGGGCTTTTGCCCGGCAACGGCGGCACACAGCGCCTCCCGCGCCTGATCGGAAAAAATAACGCGCTTGACTTGATGATCACGGGGCGCACGCTCAGCCCGCAACAGGCGCTTGCGCTCGGTCTGTTTGACCGAGTGTTTGCGACTGAAGAATTGTTGACCGAAACAAAAATTTACGCGGAACTCGTCGCGAGCGGCGCGTCCTTCGCCGTCGGCGCGATCAAGCGCGCGGTGAATCAAGGAATGCAGATGCCGCTGCACGACGCCTTGGCGAACGAACGCGCGATCACGTCGGAATTATTCCAGAGTGAAGATGCGCGCGAAGGCATCCGCGCGTTCGTGGAAAAACGCAAACCGGTTTACAAAGGGAAGTGACCCTCAGCTTCTCCCCTTTCGTAAGGGGGAGTGAGAGGGGGTGCCTATGCTCACCGAAGAACAACTCAAGCAGCGGCTGGCGCAAGGATTGCTGGTCGAAACGCGCGAGCAGATGAGCGCGCAATATCGAGACGATTTAATTCGTGTGCTCACCGTTTCCGGAGATACGGAACTCATCAGTGTGCCTTCGTATTATCACGCGACGCAGCGCGCGCCGTCACTCAATTCCAAAATCTCCGGACTCGCGATTATTCAGGACGAGATGAGTCACGCGCATATTGCCTATCGCTTGCTCGAAGATTTGGGCGTGGATAAAGAATGGCTGATTTATAAACGCGAGCCGCGACAATTCAAATATCCGTACGCCTTTGACATCCCGCTCGATTCGTGGGAAGAATTGGTCGTGGCGAACGCGTTCTATGATCGCGCGGGTTTTATTTTGCTCGGCGATGCGTTCAAGCACACGACCTACGGACCGTGGAAACGCGCGCTGGTCAAAGTGGACAAGGAAGAAAATTTTCACCTGCGTCACGGCGAAATCTGGATGCGGCGCATCGCGAAAGAACCGGGCGGACGCGAACGATTGCAGCGCGCGGTCGATTGGATGTTTTTGCTGACGGTCGAATGGTTTGGCTTGCCCGATGATTTGAAAAAGCACGCGGGTCAATTGAGTTATGGCATCAAGGGCAGCTCGAATGACACCTTGCGCCAGCAGTGGTTGAGTCAAGCAGTACCGCTCTGTCGCGAATTGAATATCGATGTGCCCGCGCGCTTCGATGAGAGCACGAACAAGTGGGAAATCACTTGCCCCTTTCCCGCGCACTTTGATGCCGAGCACAAACGTTGGGAGTTGGAAAAAGGCGCGGTGAGTTGGGATGAGGTGTTGGTGCGCTGGAAAAAACGCGGGACGATGAATGATTACTACATCGCTCGACTTCAATATGGATTTAAACAAATGCACGATGCATAATGCCAAATGCACAGTGCTGAGAAGTAATAACTAACAACCAA
>JBBSHK010000570.1:0-2464 GCA_038253185.1 Anaerolineae bacterium
CGTCAAAGTTCAACGAATAAACAGTTGGGGCGCAGCTTGCTGCGCCCCAACGAGTTTTGTCTATTCTTTTTAGAAGCTCACGCCGCAGCGGGCATTGCGGGTTCCGTCTCAGCTATGGATGGCATCATCCCATTCAGTACCCGTTCCATCGTCATGCTGTGGCTGCAAACTCCGTGTGCCGCAAAGTAATGGCAGCCGCACGACCAGCGCCCTTTATCAAACGTCACCGTATAAGTGTTACTATCGCCCTGCACGGTGGCGCGGAATTGTTCAAAGACGACGCGGCTGTTGGCTTCGGACGCATAGCGCCGCGCTTTTTCGATCTTGCCGATCATGCTCGAGTCCATCGATCTCCCTCCTGTGGTTTGAACTTGCCCTGTTGCCAAAAGAAAGAATCCAAGCGCGTGCCTGGATTCTAGAAAATTCCTTCGGAGCGAAAAATCAACTCACTCATGATGACATCCCTCACGAGGCGGCAAACTCTCTGCCGCGCAAAGACGATTCCAGTATAGGAGCGTTCACAACCCTTGTCAATAGTTCGGGCCTTTAGAATTTCGTCCGATGCCCAAGATTCAATTAATTTTCAGAGCCACTAACCTTAAAATTATTTTCCACGTCGCTGCTCTACCAATTTCGCGCACTGAGCGATATGAAATTTTCCCAACTATGATTCTACCAGCGGCGATAACTGCGCCCGCGAGTGCGTGTGTTGTCGCGTGAGCACTGCCGCGATGATCGCCCCAATGGTCAGCAGCGCGCCCGCGAGCCAAAAGGGCGCGTACGGATTTTGTTGAAACAGCGCGCCGCCGATAATCGGTCCCGCCGCGAGCCCCAAGCCTTGCACCGTCGCGATGCCGCCGAGAAACGCGCCGCGCCGTTGGGGCGGAATCCAATCCATAATCAGTGCGTTCCACGCGGGCACAAGCAGCGCGTAACCGAGCGCCGCGACCATTCCGCCGAGTGATACGAGAACCGGATTGGTGCTCAACGCCGCGCCCCAAAACGGAATTGCGATCAGTGTCAACCCCAACAGCATCGGCGCGTGACGTCCGCGTTTGTCCGCCCAACGTCCCGCGGGCACGAGCACCAACACGGCGGTGAGCGCGGGTGGAATCAAAATCAGCGCGAAGGTTTTTAATTCGACTTGCAGAATGTTCGTGCCGAACAGAGTGAGGATCGGCACAATCAAGCCCAACGCGAACGTGATCGCCAAACCGATGGCGAGCAAGAGTGAAAAAGTCAGCCGATAATCTTGCGGCGCGTCATTTTCCGCGATGGAATATTCTGCCGCGTGCGCGGGACCGGTCGCCCGCTGCAGACTCTCGCGCACAAACAAAATCACCAGTGCCAACGCGAGCAGAACGAAAACAATACACACGGCAAAACCGCGCGGAAATACGTCAGGATTTGGATAACCCAAGACGCTGAGCAGCACGCTGCCGGTGATCGGTCCGCCCGCCGCGAGTCCGCCGAGCATCACCATATTGATGAGTCCGAGCACCACGCCGCGCTGCTCGCGTCCGTACAAGTCCGCGACAAGCGCATAGATCGCGGGCCAGATCATCCCCGCGCCGAGCCCATTGATCACGCTGAGCGGAATAAAAAGATTCGCGCTATTCGCCATCACCATCAACGGAATCGGGACGAGGGAAAACAAAATGCCGAGCACGAGCGTCGGCTTGCGACCCACACGGTCGGCGAAAAGTCCCGCGGGGGTGCGCGTGAGCAGTGTATCCACAAAGAGGTAGGTCGAGGCGACGAGTCCGACAAATGTTTCACTCTCGCCAAAGTGCCGCGTCAGGTAGAGGGGCAAGAGCGTCACGATTTCGACGCCGTGCGCGAGTTCCATCAGCACGATGGTCGCGAGGAGCACGGCGAAGGTTTTATGTTGGCGGAGGAGGGAAAGCATTGTTGAAGGTTGAAGGTTGAAGGTCGAAGGTTAAACGTTGAAGGTTGAAGGTTGGAAGGTTGAAAGTTATCAGTCACTAACGACTGGCGACTGTCTACTGGCGACTCTCGACCGTCTTTCGCTTGAGAATATCTTGCGTATGAAACTTGTCGTGCAGCGCGAGAATCTTGAGCATTCCGCGTACGTTCTGGTCGCCCCATACCGCGTGCTGTCCGCCGCGTTCGAGCTGTTCCGGCGCGAGTGTAGTGAGCCAAGCCATCGTATCGGCACGCACATCATTCAGCGCGCGCACTATTTCCTCGAGCGATAGGGCGCGCCATTTTTCGGCCATATACGCATTGAAACTGTCGAGCGTAAACTTGGCGTGATGTTGCGCCAAGTAATCGGGATAATCCTGCGCGACTTCGCGCAATTGAATCGGCTGATTATGTGACAGCATCAGCTTGGCAAATTTTACATTGACCGATTCCGCCATAGCGAGATGCGCGAGAATATCTTTTGCCGACCAGCCGTCGTCCAACGGTCGCGTCATCTCGTCGGGCGAAAGCTGCCGCA
>JBBSHK010000571.1:0-2461 GCA_038253185.1 Anaerolineae bacterium
CAATTCTTTTTCAATGTATTCCCACTTCCGATTTGATAGCGCGCGGAGATCAAGCTTAAACTCCTTTTGGTCAGGCTGTATATGATGAAATTCTAAAGCAGCCAAATTACCTTCATAACCACATCTTGAACATTTGCCACCGGTACGCTGAATGATTCCCAATTTTCTTGCAAGCCCTCTCTGTTGCTGCGCTTCGTAAACCTGATTACTCTTGTTCTTGCAAGCGCGTGAACAAAATTTTTCCTGTTTTCCTTAGTGGTGTACCACAAATGATACATTCTGTATGATGGGTCACAATTGATCTCCGGGTCGAGGATATTTTCCGTTGCGCTAATGTCTCTGATAGAGACATTAGATAACACATCTTTCAGACTATGTCAAGTAGGAACGCCAAAACTCGCCTTGGACAATTCGGGAAAAAACTGAGGATGCTAAGAGACCAGCATGGCATCACAATGGTTCAACTCGCAGACCTGCTCGGCTATTCCACTCATAGTTACATTAGCGAGATTGAAGCAGGGAAAAAAATGCCAACTGTCGAATTTGTACTTGCCGTATCCAAAATGTTTGATGTTAGTATCGATAGCTTGATGAAAGATGAACTGGAGCTTCCCCGCGCCAAACGAGCGAGACTTCCCAGGAAACAGAGATGAACCCTTTCCGCGACCTCTTTGCACGCGAGTACGAAAATTACCTGCGCGATCTCGAAAGGCTGGTCAACATCGACTGCGGCACATTCGACAAAGCGGGCGTCGATCACGTCGTCGCGCACGTCAAAGAAATCGCGGCGCGTGTGGGCGCGACCGTGCAGGAATTTCCACAGCGCCAATACGGCGATTGCCTGTACGTCAGAGTGCGCGGACGCGGGCGCGCGAAAATTTTTATGATCGGACACACCGACACGGTCTACGCCGACGGTACGGTGGTCGAATATCCTTTTCGGCGCGACGGCGGCAAAATTTTTGGACCCGGCGCGAATGATATGAAAGCGGGACTGCTCGCGGGACTTTACGCGATGAAAATTCTGCGAGACGCGGGCTTCGAAAATTTTTCCGAAATCGGAATGTTCGTCAACAGCGAAGAGGAAATCGGTTCGCCAGTGTCGCGTGAGATTTATCCGCCGCTCGCCCGCGGCGCGGATGCCGGGCTGGTGCTCGAATCGGCGCGCGCCAACGGCGACATTGTGAGCGCGCGCAAAGGCGCGGGAGTTTACACCTTGCGCGTGAGCGGCAAATCGGCGCACGCCGGAGTTGAACCACACAAAGGCGCGAACGCGATCCTCGCGCTGTCTCACTACATCACAGAAATTTCAAAACTCAACGGGACGCGCGAGGGCTTGACGGTGAACGTCGGCGTCATCAAGGGAGGCACTCGCAGCAATGTCGTACCCGATCACGCAGAGGCAGAGATTGACTTGCGCGTGGCGCGCGACGTGGACGCCATGACGTTCGAGAACAAATTGCGCGAGATTATCGAGCAAGAATTTGTCCCAGGCACACACGCGACGGTGAGCGGCGGCTACAAAACTCCGCCGATGGAAAAAACCGCGGCGACTGCGCGGCTCGTCGAATTCGCGCAAGCCGCGGCGCAGGAGAATGGATTCACGATTCGCGATGTCTCGACCGGTGGAGTGTCGGATGGCAATATGGTCGCCGGCGAAGGCGTTCCCGTGCTCGACGGTCTCGGACCGATCGGCGGAAACGATCACAACGCGGAATTGGAATACGTGGATGAGAGTTCGATCATCCCGCGCGTGTCAATGCTGGCGCGGTTGATTGAAATGATTTGTGAGAATCGCGAGGAGTAGGGGCGGGTCTGAGACCTGCCCCTACGTTTTATCGCGTAAGAATTCCAAAACGAGCCGGTTAAATTCCTCCGGCACTTCCATATTCAGCATGTGCGCGACGTTCGGAATCACGACCTTGCGCGCATTCGCAATTCCCTTCGCCAGCAACTCACAACCCTCGATCACATCCTGCGTATCGAGGTCACCGTAGATCACCAACGTCGGCGCGTGGATTTCACTCAGGCGCTCCGCCGCGGGCGGGCTCATACGCTGCGGCTTGCGTTCTTCATCATCGTGCCTGTACGCGAGTTCATTCATTGCGCGCACCTTTTCGCGGATCGCGGACGGCACACGCGTCGGTGATTGCAGCGGTCCATCCACCCACATCGAGACCTCCAGATCAATTAAGCGCGCGTTCTCCTTCTTTTTCCACAGCGCCTCCATCTCCGCAAATTGCTCTTGCTCGAATTTGTATTTGGTGTCCTCGCGCGGTGGTGGTTGGTAACCGCCCAAACCCGACGCGACCGGAATCAGCGCCGCGACTCGTTCAGGATGCTCGAGCGTAAAATCCACTGCGACGCCACCGCCCATCGACAAGCCAATCAGAGACGCGCGTTCAATACCGAGATGATCGAGCAATCCGTCCAAGTCCTCGCGATAGGAAAACGTTGCGCC
>JBBSHK010000572.1:0-2461 GCA_038253185.1 Anaerolineae bacterium
CCAGCGCGAATTTATTATTTGACCCGAACCCCGCCATAAAAATTCCGATAGTGCCCATCGAGCCGAGCGCGAGCACGTAGAGAATTCCGACATTCAAGTCCACCGCTGCCATGCCCCTGCCCCACGGCACCACCGCGAAAATTAAAACGACGGGGATGACCACAATCATCGGCGCGAGCAGGTGCAACACCTTGTCCGCGCTCGCGGGCGTGATGTCTTCTTTGGTAAAGAATTTAATCATATCCGCGATGGGCTGGAGCAAACCGAACGGACCGACGCGATTGGGACCGATGCGGTCTTGCAAGCGCGCGACGACTTTACGCTCGAGCCACGTCATATACATCATCATTCCCGGAGCGACGATCAGAATCACCGTGATGACGATGATGGTCATGACGAGGAATACGATCACGTTCACGAGATCCGGCGCGGGTTGGAAACCGAAAACGTTCAGCCCACTCAAAAAGGCGGTGAGCGAACTGCGGATCCAATTCGACAGACTGACGAACGGATTAGCGAGCGCGTTCCAATCCATAAATGCTCCACCACCTCCCCCTCCCCTCCTTGCTAAGGAGGGGCGAAGGGGTGGTTACACCCACTCCAGCAAATTTTTGCGCCACGCGTAGGCGAGCGCCAGAATCAGGATCGCGAGAAAAATAAACATCTCGATGAAGGCGAACGCGCCGAGGGCGTTGTACGCGACCGCCCACGGATAGAGGAACACGACCTCGATGTCAAAAACGACAAAGAGAATCGCGTAGATGTAATACTGCGCGCGAAATTGTACCCACACTTGCTGGGCTTCCGCCGCAAGGTCTTCGACCTCGAGACCACATTCGTAGGTCGATTGCTTGGTCTTGTTCGGTTTCTTCGGTCGCAGGAAAAACGCGAGAATGAGGGGAACGATCGGGAAAGTTAGTGCAGCAAACGCAAAAAGTCCTATTAATGCGTATCGATCCAACACGGTCACTGCCCCCTTGGAATGAACTCGAATCGAACTCGGCTGTCGAGGCTACAACAAGTGAATGATAGCACAAATCAAAATCATTTGCAAGCGAATTGCGCTTGTTCGCGCATCCGCGTCATCCAAACGCGCGCCGCTCACTGAGCATACTCGATGCAAGCCTCGACCTTTTCTTGCGCGGCACAATCACCTTCTTAAAACGTGCGCGCGAGTCATCCGTTATCCGAGAGACGAATAAAACTGATACAAGCAAATTCGATGCGCTTGGTTTATAATCAACAACGTGAACCTCACATCATCGCTGGTCGCAATCGACAACGCGGCGCGCTGGGACGAATTTGTGGCGCGGCACGACGGGCATCTGCTGCAAAGTTTCGCGTGGGGTGAATTGAAAAGCCGCTTTGGTTGGCGCGCCGAACGTTGGGGGTGGACACAAGACGATTCGATTCGCGCCGGCGCGCAAATTTTATTTCGCCGGCTCCTGCCCGCTGTCACGCTCGCCTACGTCCCGCGCGGTCCGGTGCTCGCCGATCTCGATGAGGACAGCGCGGTCGCCTTCTCACAACAGTTGCGCGAGGTGGCGCGTTCACGCGGCGCATTCCTTTTCAAAATCGAACCTGATTGGTTGCGCGAAAATCCGCGCGACCGCGCGCTTGACCGCGTGGGATTCTCTCACTCTACCGAAACTATCCAGCCCTCCGCGACCATTCGCCTCGATCTCACGCCCGAGCCGGACGCGATTCTCGCTGCGATGAAACCGAAATGGCGCTACAACATTCGGCTTGCCGAAAAAAAGGGCGTGGTTGTTCGCGCGGGAACAGATGCGGACTTGCCCGCGTTTTTTGAATTGACGCGCATCACCGGCGAGCGCGACCGTTTCGCAGTTCATTCATCCGAGTACTATCGCGCGGCATTCGAGTTGCTCGCGACGCGCGATGATGCGCGGCTCTTGATCGCGGAATTTCAGCAGCAAGCGCTCGCGATGATTTTTGTCACCGCATTTGGGCACGAAGCGATTTACTTGTACGGCGCGTCGGGCAACGAGCATCGCAACGTGATGCCCAATCACGCGCTGCATTGGGCGGCGATCCAGTGGGCGAAAGCGCGCGGCTGCACGCGGTACGATCTGTGGGGCGTTCCCGAAAACGCGGAGCAAGCCGACGCCAACCTGCCCTCATCGCTCTATCAATTCAAACAAGGGTTCGGCGGCGAGGTCGTATATTATTCCGGCGCGTGGGATTGCGTCAATTCGCCGGTGCAGTACGGGCTCTATCGCGCGGCACGACGAGCGCGGCGGAGCGGCTTGGGATAAATTTTTAGGAGTGGCAAAGGTGAATAGATTATTGAAACTGCTTCGCATCTTGATCGTTGCCGTGCTCGTTTTGAATCTGCTCTTCAGACCGCGCCGCGCGCAATAGCTTGCTCGCGCTTCGGCAAGTTTAGGAGTCGTTCGTCCTCCGGCGTGTTTTATTTGGCCGTTCTCGCGGATAATACCCC
>JBBSHK010000573.1:0-2461 GCA_038253185.1 Anaerolineae bacterium
ATTCGCGTTTTCAACTGTCATTTCGAGGAGCGCAGTCTGCGACGAGAAATCTCAGCGTGAGGCGCATCGAGATTTCTCACTTTGTTCGAAATGACAAAAAGAGTTGCACATTGGGTAGGGACAATCTGCAATCTGCGCTTATCGCGGCACTTGAACTGTCGCGAGAATCCGCTGCATCACATTGTCCGCGTTCAGACCTTCGATCTCCGCTTCGGGTTTCAGGATGATGCGATGGCGAAAGATGGGCAGCACCAACGCCTTGACATCATCCGGCACGATGTACGAACGTCCTTGCATCGCCGCGTACGCTTTCGCCGCGAGCAGCATCGCAATCGACGCGCGTGGACTGCCTCCCAGCGCCAAATCACTCGCGTTGCGTGTGGCGGTCGAAATCTGTATGATGTAATTGAGAATGCCTTCCTCGACGGTGATCGCGTCAATTTCCTGCCGCAGCGTGTGAAGGTCGTCGGGGGTGAGTATCGACCTCAGCCCCGCGTCGGCGAGATGATGCACGTCGAACCCGGCGTGATAGCGGCGCAAGACCTGGACCTCGTCCGCGGGCGCGGGATAACCGACGACCGTCTTGAAAAGAAAACGGTCGAGCTGCGCTTCGGGCAGCGGATAGGTGCCCTCGTACTCGACCGGATTTTGCGTGGCGAGCACCATAAACGGGTCGGGCAGTTCGTAACGGTCCCCCTCGATCGTGACCTGTCGCTCCTCCATCGCTTCAAGCAGCGCGGCTTGGGTTTTCGCGGGCGCGCGATTAATCTCATCCGCCAAAATAATATTGGCAAAGATAGGACCGCGCTTTAAATAAAATTTTCCGGTGGTCACGTCAAACACCTGTGTCCCGACAATATCCGAGGGCATCAGGTCGGGTGTGAACTGCACGCGCTTGAATTCCGCGCGAATGAGATGCGCTAATGTTTTTGCCGCGAGCGTTTTCGCGGTGCCCGGCACACCTTCGAGCAAAACGTGACCGCGCACCAGCAGCGCCACGATCATCTGCTCGAAAACTTCGCGCTGCCCGACCAACGCTTTACCTGCTTCCGCGATCAATGCCTCAGTCGCCTGTTTCACCTTCAGCGCGCGCGTTGCCACTGTCTGATCGTCAAGCTTTGCATCACTCTGCATAAAATTTCACCCCTCGCGTTTTCGCAAAAATAAAGTTGCCTGCTCCGCGAGTTTCACCAATTCGCCTTCACTCACGCGCGATTGACTCAGCGCGCGCAATGTTTCCAAAAGTTTTTCGCGGTCGAGATTCGGGCGCACGCGCGCCAGCAACGCGACGAATTGCTCGTCGGGCAGATCGCGATTGATTTGATACGGTCGCGCCAATTGTCGCTTGAGCGTTTGGTGATAGTGATGCAGCACCATCTCGCGTTTGCCCGCGCGCCGAAACAATTGCGCCATCGAGGTCACGTATTCAGCAGGATTGCGCCGCGCGATTTCTTTTGGGAGTGGATTGATTCGCCCAAAGCGCTGTCCGTTGACCGCGAGATAAGCAAAGCAGACGGCAAAAGCATAAACAATGCCCAAGCCCCACGGCGTGCCAAAGAGCAGCGCGCCGAGTGTATCGTTCTCGACCTTGCTGTTAAAGCCCAGATGATATTCGTCAAAGGCGACGACGCTGCCGCGCGGCGCTTTGTTTAACAGCGCGAACACGAGCGCCGCATTCGCGGGTTCGCGCAAGCCGTCATTGCTAAAGAGAAATGGCGCGGAAGAAATCCAGACTTGACCCTTGCCCTGAGTAATGCGGACGAGCAGCGGCTTGTCCTCCGCGCGTAGATATTCGACAAAATCATGGCGCTCCAAGTCGAGTCCGTTGCGCGTGTTGACCAAGGCAGCTTGCGGCGTATCGAGCAAGGGCTGCTCGAGCGCGGCGCGCGAGGCAATATCCTTTAACACCACGGTCGAGGCGTGGAGGGCGCGCAGCAAGCGATTTTGGTTCGGCGCGAACTCGCGGTTGAGCACATTCGACTCGACCAGAATCAGCGTATTCCCCCGTTCGACCCACCGCAGCACCGCTTGGGCTTCGCTGTCCGCAAACTCTTCCAGCGGATTAATGATAAATAAAACGCGCGTATTGTCACTCACGCGAAAGGCGTCGCCTTCGATCCGCTGCGTGCGATAACCGGCGGCGTCGAGCCAGGTCCGCAGCGCCAACGTACCTCGTGGCAGCGTGGTATAGGTCGAGTACGGCACAAACGACTCTTGCGACTTGGCAAGCTCCTCGCGCCGCGCCGCGACGACCACCGTCAGCGCGATCAGCACCGCAAAAAGCAGAATGACAAAAAACCAGTCTCTGGAGAAACGCGACAACATCGGAGATTGCGGATTTAAGAATTCAGCGTACTCAATCTAAAATCATAAATCTGAAATTATATTTCTCTCGCCGCTTCGACTTGACCGCGGTACTCGTCGAACTGTTGCGGCGTGATCGATTCAAAACCGTACCAAA
>JBBSHK010000574.1:0-2459 GCA_038253185.1 Anaerolineae bacterium
GAGGTCGGGCTGACAATGAATTTCTCAGGCACGCGGCGCGCGGTCGCGCGTCAGGTACGCGCGTGCCGCGGCAGGATTCATATCGAGCTTGGGCTGGGCGCGTTCCCAACTTTGCGCGATCAGTTCGCTAACCGGAAAACCCTTTTCCGCGTACTCAATCGCGGGCGCGAGCACATCTGCGAGTTTCATTGTGCCAAATCGGTCGAGCAGCGTTGCCCAACCATCCAACGCGCCGGGAACGGTGACCGGCAGCCAACCATTGAGTGGGATTTCGCGCGTGGCTCCCTGCTTGCGACATTCTTCAATCGTCAGTGCAAGCGGCGCGCGCCCGGAGGCATTCAACGCGTAAAGTTTTTTCTCGCGCGCGATCCACACCAGCGCGAACGCGTCGCCGCCGATGCCGGTGGACATTGGCTCGACCACGTTCAGTGTCGCTGCTGTCGCAATCGCCGCGTCGATCGCGTTCCCGCCCGCGAGCAACATTCGCAAACCCGCGACCGCCGCAAGCGGTTGGCTCGTCGCGACCATTCCATTCAGCGCAGCGACGGCAGAGCGACGCGCGGCGAATTCTTTGGTCGTGGGCTTTTCAAAAATTTTTTGCATCCGTCGAAGACAAGTTAAAAACTAAAAGTGAAAAGAAAAAAACTGGATGCTCTGCCTTCTACTATTAACTTTGTACTTTCAACTTTCAACCTATTTCCCCTTTTTCTTTTCCATTTCTTCGTTCAAGATTTTCATCACCTTGCGATACAGTCCCCGGTCTTCTTGCCACGTCAACCCGAAACTCGCCTGCACCTTGCCATCGCTGACGAGAAAGGCGAGCGCGCCCGCGTGGGTGTACCAACGGGCGTAGCTGCCTTTCAAAGTACCGCTCGGATCGAAAAGCAAAAAGGGATGCTCCTCGCTTGCCAGCAGAAAAAATCCGGGCAAATCGAAATGCGTTACGTTCGTAATCAGGTGCAACGCTTCGGCATCGTCGCTGAGAAAACGCGAACGGTCGCGCGATAAAAAAGGCGTGGGATCAAAGCCGATGTCTTCGAGTACACCGCCGCGCAGTGCGACACCCCAGCGCCGCACGTTTTCGATCACGCCGCGTCCGCCGATTTCAACTTGCGGGGTAACCGCCGCCACGCCGCGCGGGAGATGCAGAATCGCGCGTCCTTCCTCCACTCCGCCTTCGGCATTCATCGTCCAATAGAACGCGCGCCATTCCTCTATCGGAAATAGGTTCGGCAAATTTTCGGCGACGAGTTCGTCCGCCCGCGCGCTCGATTCGCGCAATTGATTGCCTGATCGCTTTCGCATGATACTCTCTCTCGATCTTTCGTAATTTATTTCTTGCCGCGCGAATTGATGCGCCACTCGAATTTTTCCGAGCCGCTCGATTCGTCCTCGCCCTTGCGTACGCTCCACGCGCGCCAGCCGCGAATCACCGTGTCCGGCACTTCTTCACGCGGCGCGACCTTAATCTCTTTTGGTTCGGGTTTCTTGGTAATGGATTCTTTGACACGGGGCAATACTTGCCGCGCCAAGAGTTTCAGTCCCAATCGCGCGAGGAACGCCGACGCGCTCACGACGAGTGCGATTCCGGCGGGCGCGCGGAATCGCGCAGGTGAATTTGTGCCGCGCCGCGCGGGTAAATTTGTGGATGTGAGATTCGTTCCACACTTGCGACAATATGCGCTCTCGTACGGGTTAGCCGTTCCGCAATTTGGGCAGACGCGCTCTACTTTTTGCATTTTACTCAGGGTCTATAATCGTGAAATCAACTGTTGTCTTATTCTATCACGGATAAATTGAACTACCCTGCGGTGATGCCGCCATCGATCGGCAACGCCGCGCCAGTGATGAAACTCGCGTCACCGCTCGCCAGAAATAAAACGACGCGGGCGATTTCTTCCGGCGACGCGATTCGACCGAGCGGATGTTTGCTCGCCCACACACGCGCTGCTTGATCCACATCGCCGTAGGCGCGCCACGCCGATTGAATCATCTCGGTATCCACGCTTCCCGGGCAAATACAATTGACGCGAATATTTTCGCGCGCGTGATCGAGCGCCATCGCGCGCGTCAGATTCACCACCGCGGCTTTGCTCGCGCAATACGCGGCGAGTCCCGGAAATCCGACCAGCCCGACATACGAACTCGTATTCACAATCGCGCCGCGGCTCGCGCGGAGATGTGGGAGTGCGGCTTTGCTCATCAGAAAAGTTCCTTTGACATTAATGTCGAGCAGCGCGTCCCACTCTTCTTCGGTTGTGTTCTCGACGGTACGGTTACGCAAAATAATTCCGGCGTTGTTAAAGAGAATGTCGAGGCGTCCGAATGCGCGCACGGTCTCGTCCACCGCGCGCCGGCAATCCTCCGCTCGCGTGACATCACATTGAATAAAAATCGCCTGCGGAATTTCTCCCGCAGCAGCTTGACCTTCGCTTTCGCCGCGCGCCGCCAGCGCGACC
>JBBSHK010000575.1:0-2448 GCA_038253185.1 Anaerolineae bacterium
ACGTAGAGATAGAGCGGGTTGTAATTGAGTTTGGGAATGTGATAGGCTTGGGTCAAGCCGTTCAGTAGAATGCCTTTGCTCCAGGCAATCCAGAAATCGAAATCTATCCCACCGTCGGGCAGGATAAAGGCGATGAAGATAAAGACCAGCGCGAGCAGAGCAAGGTAGTGCCGAACATTATTTCTGTCGCTCATAAGACTGTGTCAAGGCGGAGCCAAGTGCAGTCACAAAATATTACGGCATACCTTTCTGAGCAGAGCAAAGTGGCACATCCTACGTGCCATCATAGGAAATCTCGTTGAGACCTATCGAGATGCTTCGTCGTGCACTGCCCTTCTCAGTATGACAAGCACTCCGCAGATTTTTGTGGTTGAATTTGTTGGAAATCGCGAGGCAGGGAGCGCAGTATAGCAATCCCCTCGCGTGTGGTCAAGAATTGATTTCGGAGGGGAGCGGCTGCATAAAATAGAAATGTATCCTCGTCCGCGTGCCCCGCGCCACACTGGCGCGCACCATTTCATTTGGCAAATTCTTTCGCTACGCCTATAATCCGCAGCGTGCTAGACTGGTCCAATCGCGCCCGCGTTCACCCCCGCGCCTCGCGCCTTCTCTTGCTTGTTATCTTGCTGCTCGCCCTGGTGGTTCGGCTGTATCAACTCGACGTGCAATCGTTCTGGGACGATGAAGCGCTGAGTGTGCTGCACGTTAACGTGCCCCTCGGCGATCTCTTGCTTGGCTTGCCGAGCGATCATACGCCCGGCTATTTTCTTTTGCTGCACTATTGGATTCCGCTCGCGGGCGATGTCGATTTTTCCATTCGATATTTTTCCGTGCTGTGGGGCGTGCTCAGCGTCGCGTTGATGTATGCGCTCGGTCGTCGCATCACGCGCGCGTCACGCTCGGTGGAGGCATCGACGCGCGTCGGACTCTTCGCCGCGTTCCTGCTCGCGCTCAATCCGTTCGCGCTCTACTATTCGCAAGAGGCGCGGATGTATTCGCAAGTCGTCGCTTTGGGAATCGCGACGCTGTACTGGTTCATCCGCGCGTACGAGCAGCCGACGCGCCGCGCGTATGGGAACGCGCATATGCTCGCGCTGGCGGCGGCGCTGTACACCCACTATTACGCGCTCGCGCTGCCGTTCGCTGAAGGCGCGTTTCTTTTGCTGGAACCGAACGGTCGCACACGCGTAATGCTCGCGCGCTGGTTCCGTTCGCTCTTTGGCGTCGGACTGTTATTCATTCCGTGGCTCCCATTCATGTTCTTTTTGGTTTTGCGCGGCTCATGGCAGCGAGCCGTCGACCCGCTCACCTACCCCGCGCAAATATGGGCAATCTTTCTCGCCGGAACGACGATGCCGAATGACGCGATGCCCGCGCTGTTCGTCGCGAGCGCGCTTTTGCTTATCACTGGGATTTATAGCGCGCGGCGAATGTGGCAGGGACGTCTGCTCGTTATCACGCTGATCGTGCCCTTCGTCGTGATGCTCGCGGCGTTGACGTTGCGCGGACAGGGACCGTACCCGCGCTATCTGATCGTGCTGCTGCCGGCGTTCATTTTATTGGTCGCGCTCGGGATCGAGCAATTCCGCCGCGCGGGGCGACCGCTGGTTGTTTTACCCCTCGCGCTCTGGATGCTCGTCGCGATTCTTTCGCTGCAAAATTATTGGTTCGATCCACATTATAGCCGTCCGGGTTGGAGTCTTGCCGCGCGCTATGTGAGCGCGAATGAAAGACCGGGCGATGTCATTCTGGTGGACGGCGGCGATCCGAGTTTGGAATTCGCGCGTTATTTTCGCGGACGCGCCAAATTTTCGGAGGTGCAAGATTTCAAAGCAACCGCGCCGATGACGCGCGTCGATAGCGCGCTGTCGCGCGTCACCGCGGGCGCGGCGCGCGTGTGGCTCGTCGCGATCTCCGAACACCCCGAACGTGTTTTGGAATGGTTGAACCTGCGCGGCTATCAGGGCGATTATCAAGAGTTCGCCGGCGTATATGTTTTTCCGTACGTGCTCTCGGCGCAATTGTCTTCACCGCGCGCGGCGGAGCACCTCGAAAAACAAATTGATGTGAATCTTGTCAGCTATCAATTGGGCGCGGCGCGAGCGGGAGAACTATTGCCGCTGGTACTCAAGTGGCAGAACGGCGCGGAGAACCTCGACACGAATTTTCAAGTGTCGCTGCGGCTGGTGGATGCCGCCGGAAATCTCATCGTCGCGCTCGACCGCGCGCCGCGCGCCGGCTTTCATCCGACCACTCACTGGCAGCCCGGCGAAGTGGTGGAAGACCGTTACGCGCTCGCGCTGCCGGCGACGCTGCGCGCGGGAGACTATCAATTGCGCGTGTTGTTGTACGATCCCGCCGACAACAAGCCCCCACTGGAGGCGCTGCTTGGAACCGTGCACATCGACGCGGTCGCCTCCGCGAATCAATGAGCTCTCTGCGCGCGCA
>JBBSHK010000576.1:0-2434 GCA_038253185.1 Anaerolineae bacterium
AGCTATCTTCGCGCTGGTAATCGAATGGTTCTGGATCTTTTTTCCCGTCCTCGGGGGCGGGATTTAAAGATATTCTGGTTGCAATCAAAAAGCACAGGCTAGGAATTCCGCCCACTTTTTTTCTATAGAAGTCATGTATTTGGACGCTTGCAAATTCGTACCCGATCGAGTACACATCACCAACGTACTGTTCAGTCTGAATTAGCTTGCATAGAGTTTGTTGTGCTTCAGATGCGACGTTTCGTAGCTGATTGTCTTTGAGCTTATCGAGAATTACCATTATGCCCCTCCTATGCAGAGAAAATTGAACCCGACTTAGTGCTCAACCAGAGCGACTTAAACGTTTACCAAGCGAGGTTGAGTCGAGTAGGCGAGCTGAGGAACTGCTAGCGGCATTTCATCATACGTTCGACCGTGCAACTTTCGCCCTGTTAAATCTTTCCGTACTCCACCCCATTGTTTAAAGAAGAACGCAACTTCTGATTCTCGGCACTGGTGAAAGATTGAATCCACCCATTCTTGTTTCATCGGTCGCGCTTGTGGTCCTGACTCGCCGCCGACGATCACCCAATGGATTCCCTCCAACGGCAAATTGTCGAGAGGTCCGATGAGTGGTTCGCAAGAGAGGAATCGCACAGCGGCAGGAACCGTTTGCAAATCGTAGATACGATGAATTACGCGCGCATCTTCGACACTGACGCCCATCCAAATATTCGAAGCCCAAGGCAGACTGTTCGCTACCTCACGCAGTCTTTGACTGCGCTTGGTCAAAATCTGAAACGTATGTTGCGGACAGCGCACCATCGTATCAAACACGCGCTGAATGAATTCGAGCGGAATTTTTTCGTGGAACATGTCACTCATCGAATTCACAAAAACGATTCGCGGTTGTTTCCATTTAAATGGAATCGATAAAGCATCCTCGTGCAAGGTTACATCGAATCCATTCTTGTAACGCTCGACCCCCATCGCCTGCAACCGTTTGGCGAGGCGTTCGGCATAACAATGTTTGCACCCTTGACTCACCTTCGTGCAGCCCGTCACCGGGTTCCACGTCATCTCTGTCCATTCGATCTTGCTCTCAGTCGCCATCGTTCACCCTCGCAAAATATCCTGCGCAATTTTGATTGCCGTCGGCGCTCCTCTAGGATTGCTTGATGCAAAGCAGAGCAAATAGAGTGGCACATTCTTGGAATTTCTCAAGATCAGCGGATTTTGAGCAACACCAGCAAAAACAGTCTGCAACCGTCTGACGAAAAATTTTCCGATGCGATCAAAATCCGCCTCTTTCTCCTGTACCTCTTCTTGTCCAAAAAGAGTCAATCGGGTTTGTTTTGGATAAAAAGCTTCTCTCCATTCATCTGTGCCAAATATCCGCGTTAGTGCTAAAGCCCATTCATCCGGCGGAGGTTCGCGTCGGGTTAAAAGACGATTGACCGCGACTGCAAGCGGAAACAAAATCCATAAATCAACCGCCTCTGTCTTGGCTAATGCTTCAATCGAAGACCATTCGACCTGCATGCCATACGGATCCAAAAAGACAACGGCACGCCAGAGTTTCCAATCCGTCCTAGCCGCCCAGCGCATTAAATAATTATTTGCCTCTTCCTGGACAACCTCTATTTGACTTGCCTTCTTAGGAAATTCGCCCTTCAAGTTATTCAACTCGCGTACATACTCTGGATTCTGCTCAATAAATAAATAGCGGGTGAAAGAAGGTTCCACTTCCAGAGCAATCCGCGTACTCCCTTTCAAAAATGCATCGCGATCAGGCTCAATCAATTCCGGCGTTAACGGAACAGCATTAGTTTTAAAACGGGCATTGGCTCGATAACCCGTACCCGCAAATGCATCTACGTAAATCGTCCGCAGAAATTTCGCGCGAGGGTTCTTGGTAAAAATTGTGGTGTAAGCGACCAGGTATTTACGAACTGTCTCCAGCTTTTCGGATGTCCAATCGCCGCCGAATTCGTGAGGAGCCGAGGATTTAAGAGGCATAGCCTTTCAACTAACACACTTTCTAAATAATTCGGCGTACTCAATTGCGAGTGCAATTAACAGTTGCGCGCATTCTAGCACATGCGTTCGGGCGAGTCAACGTGTGATCGAAACTTTACTTCACCCACGCGGGTTCTGTATCGTCGTACACATTCTGCGTGAGACGAATCAAACCGCGACCCTCGCGCGGTGTTTGGTCCTTGGGCACGTACATTAAATAAATTTCGCGGCGATTGTCGCCAGCCGCATCGCCGGTGTACGCGACGAAGGCGAGCCAGTTACCATCGGACGACCACACCGCTTGTTCCGCGCCACTCGGAAAATTTGTGAGACGTGTCGCGTCGCCACTGCCGTTCGATGCGATCAGATAGATTTGCGAGATGCCGCTGCGATTCGAGGTGAACGCAATTCGATTTCCGTCCGGCGACCACGCGGG